>JALYXK010000248.1 GCA_030947145.1 Actinomycetota bacterium | reverse complement strand
GGCCAGCACCGGTCCCGAGTCGATCCCGGCCGACAGCGGCGGCGTGGTGTTCGTGAAGCTGGGGCCCACGGGCCGGACCAGGCTCGCTGCCGCCGCGCACCACCGCCTGCTGGTGCGAGTCACGGTGCACGACGTGTCCGGGGCGCACACCACGACGACGCTCAACCTGGTCCCCTTCCTCACCCAGGGAAACGCCCCCCGCCGTAGCCTCACCAACTCGCCCACGCTGGCGCTCCTCGGCGCCACCGATTTCGTTTCCCGGCGCTCGGTGGGCGGGATCCTCGCCGGCTGCTTCACCGCCACTCCGTGCCACGTGTCCGCGACGATCACGGTCGGCAGCACCACGATCGCCACCACCAACCCCGAATACCTCGGGGCCCACGAAGTCGGCTACCTGATCTTCAAGCTCACCGGGCGCGGCCGCACACTGCTGGCCAAGACGAAGGGAAACCAGCTTGGCGCCACGGTCACCATCTCCGACGCCGGCACTCCGGGCGGCTTCGGCACCGGCATTCCGGCCAGCGTCGGCGCTAGGGCCAGCGGCCACGTGGTGCTGGTCGGCTACAACTGAGCGCGGCGGCGGCGGTTAAGGACGTCGGGGCCGCGGTGGCGGCCCCTCAGTCACTGTCCAGCCCTGCCGAGGAATTGCCCCGGACCGTTACGACCATCGCTGGCGCTGCACGATCGCCCCGTCGCGCGCCCTCAACTGGCGGGGTAGGTCGCCGAGTCGCTCGAGCCGTTCGATTTCCACGGCCAGAGCCCGATCCTTACTGCGCTGCAACTGCGTTCTCAACGAGAGCGAGCGCCATCGCCACCGCCAACTGGGGCGGCGCAGCACGCGCGCACTCGTCGATGTCTGACTACCTAACATCGCACGCTGCTCCTTGTGAGTGTGTGTATCCATGAGGCGGGCGCGACCACCTCAAGTGCGGAGCCCGGCGCTCACAGTGTCAGTACCGACGCACGGCGAAGTGCACACCTGCCGGGCAGGTGACTCGTCGGTGTGAATAGGTAAGCGACTTTGCTCTCTCGAGCGGGCGTCTATGTGGGGCTGGAGCTTTTCAAGCTGGACATCACTTTCGTCACGAGTTGTGGAGTGCTCAGGGCACAAAAAAAGCGACCCATTGGATCGCCTCGCTGGATCGCTATGTGCGCTTGGGAATTAGCGCACGCACCTCGCAGCGGGGGACACGGGCTGACCGGCGCTCCGCTCCGCATTGGAGCTGCGCCGGGCGCACAGGAACGACACGGCGGTTGCCGCCTCGGCCTGGTTCGCGTGTGGGTTGATCGAGAGAGAGAACATAGGTTTGCTCCTTGCGACCGGTCCACAGTAACTCAACGCTCCGGGCTTTGCAAGGTCTTGGTGAAAGAAATTGTGGACCTGATATGCGCGCAATCCTGCTGTGGCTGGTGAATCGTTTGTGCCGGCTGCGCCACCCCCGGACATAGCGCGCCACCGGACCAATGTCGGGGAGGCTGCTTACCGGCTCTGATCTGCGGGTACTGTCCGCGCCAATGAACGACCCCGTCCTGGTCGAGATCTCCCTGCGCGTCAACGGCGCGGAGCACTCGACGCTCGTCGACACCCGCACCACCGTGCTCGATCTGCTGCGCGAGAGTCTCGGGCTCACCGGCCCCAAGAAGGGCTGCGACCATGGCCAATGCGGAGCCTGCACGGTGCTGATCGACGGCCGCCGGGCCAACGCCTGTCTCGCGCTGGCCGTCGCACACGCCGGCGCCGAGATCATCTCGGTGGAAGGCCTCGAGCGCGGCGATCAGCTCCACCCCCTGCAGCAGGCGTTCGTGGAGCTGGACGCCTTCCAATGCGGTTACTGCACCTCCGGGCAGCTGTGCTCGGCCGTCGGCATGCTGCGGGAGCTGGAGAGCGGGTGGCCGAGCGCGGTGACCGACGGCGAGCCGCGGCTGACGGCCGAGGAGGTACGCGAGAGGATGAGCGGGAACCTCTGTCGCTGCGGGGCCTATCCGAACCTGGTGCAGGCGATTCTCGAGGCAGGTCCATGACGCTGCCGGCGCGCCGCGACAGGCTTGGGATCCCGGGGGCCGGTCGATGAGGCCGTTTCGCTACAAGCGCCCCGACGACGCCGACAGCGCGGTGGCGCTGCTCGCGGCGGCGCCCGAGGGGATGTTCCTCGGCGGCGGCACGAACCTGGTGGACCTGATGCGGCTCGGCGTCGAGGCGCCCGCGACGCTGATCGACGTCTCGCGGTTGGCCGACGACCTGATCGAGCCGAGCGAGGACGGCGGCCTGCGGATCGGCGCCGGGGTGCGCAACAGCGACCTGGCCGCCCACCCGCTGGTCCGCGAGCACTACCCGGTGCTGTCATCGGCGCTGCTGCACGGCGCCTCCGGTCAGCTGCGCAACCTGGCCACCGCCGGGGGGAATCTGCTTCAGCGCACGCGCTGCATGTACTTCCAGGACGTGACCAAGCCCTGCAACAAGCGCTCCCCCGGCTCGGGCTGCCCGGCCATCGAGGGCGAGCATCGCAATCACGCCATCCTCGGCGCCTCGGAGCATTGTGCGGCCACCCATCCCTCCGACATGGCGGTGGCGCTGGCGGCGCTTGACGCCACCGTGCAGCTGGCCGGCCCGGACGGCCCCCGCTCGATCTCGGTGCTGGAGCTGCACCGCGTGCCCGGTGAGGAGCCGCAGCGCGACACCACGCTGCGCCCCGGGGAGCTGATCGTCTCGGTGGAGCTGCCGCCGCTTCCGTTCTCGCGGCGATCGGGCTACGCGAAGGTGCGCGAACGCGCGTCCTTCGCGTTTGCCGTCGTTTCCGTCGCTGCCGCACTCGACCTCGAGGACGGGATCGTCCGGGACGCGCGGATCGCCCTGGGGGGCGTCGCGCACAAGCCCTGGCGCGCCCATTGGGCAGAACAATCGCTGCGTGGGGTGGCGGCCCGCGAGGAGAGCTTCGTCCGCGCCGCCGACGCCGAGCTCGGACAGGCCAGCCCACTTCGGGACAACGCCTACAAGGTGCCGCTGGCCCGCAACCTGATCGCGAGCACACTGACCGACCAGATGGAGCTTGACTGATGGCGATCGCCCCACCGGCCGGCGCCGCCCTGAGCCGCGTGGAGGGTCGCGAGAAGGTGACCGGCGCCGCCAAGTACGCCTTCGAGCACGAGCACGACCGGATCGCCTACGCGGCGATCGTGCAGTCGGAGATCGCCGAGGGGAGGATCCGCTCGGTCGACGGCACCGCGGCGCTCGCCCTCTCGGGCGTGCTCGAGGTGATGTGGTGCGAGAACGCGCCAGGACTGCAGAGCGAGGGCGAGCTCGCCGTCCTGCAGACCCGCGAGGTCGCCTACCGCGGCCAGATCGTCGCGGCGGTGGTGGCCGAAAGCCTCGAGACCGCGCGTCAGGCGGCGGAGCTGGTGAGGGTGGATTACGACCAGCACGCCCACGACGTCGAGCTGCGCGCCGACGATCCCCGGCTCTACAAGCCTGAGAAGGTCAACCCAAACTTCCCCACCGACACCGACGAGGGTGACTTCGACGGCGCGTTCGCGCAGGCGCCGGTGACCGTCGACGCCGCCTTCGAGACCCCGTGGCAGCACAACAACCCACTGGAGCCGCACGCGTCGCTGGCCATCTGGGACGCCGATGACGCGCTGACCATCTACGACTCCACGCAGGGCGCGAGCTCGGCCCAGCAGACCCTCGCCAAGGCGTTCGGACTCGCGCCCGAGCGCGTCCGGATCATCTCCCCGCACGTGGGCGGCGGGTTTGGCTCCAAGGGCACCCCGCGCCCGATCGCGGTGTTGGCGGCGCTGGCCGCCAAGCTGGCCGGCCGGCCGGTCAAGCTGGCCGCCACCCGGCAGCAGATGTTCGCCCTTACCGGATACCGGACGCCGACGCTCCAGCGGCTCCGGCTGGGCGCCGAGCACGACGGTCGCCTGAGCGCCATCTGCCACGACGTGGTGGAGCAGACCTCGACGCTGCAGGAGTTCGCCGAGCAGACCGCCGTCTGCACCCGGATGATGTACGCGGCGCCGCACCGCCGCACCACCCATCGGCTGGTGGCCCTCGATGTGCCGACGCCGTCCTGGATGCGGGCGCCCGGCGAGTGCCCCGGGATGTTCGCGCTCGAGTCGGCGATCGACGAGTTGGCGATCGCCTGTGGCGTCGATCCGATCGAGTTGCGGATCCGCAACGAGCCGGACCTCGATCCCGAGAGCGGGAATCAGTTCTCCAGCCGAAACCTGCTCGGCTGCCTGCGCGAGGGAGCCGAGCGCTTCGGATGGAGCGAGCGCGACCCGACCCCCGGAGCCCGCCGCGACGGCAGATGGCTGCTCGGCACCGGCGTGGCCGCCTCGACCTACCCCGCCCGCCGGAGCCCGTCGACGGCGCTCGCCCGCCGCGCACCCGATGGCAGCTACCTGGTCCAGATCGCCGCCGCCGACATCGGCACGGGCGCCCGCACCGCGTTGGTCCAGATCGCCGCCGAGACGCTCGGCGTGCCCGCCGATCGCGTTCGCGTCGAGGTCGGCGACAGCGCTCTGCCCAGGGCCTCGCTGGCCGGAGGCTCGATGGGAACCGCGTCGTGGGGCTCCGCCGTGGTCAAGGCCTGCCTGGGGCTACTCGACACCGAGGGCGAGGCCGAGGTGCTCGCCGACACCACCGATGACGTCAAGGCCGACGCGAAGTTCGCCCGCCACGCCTACGGGGCCCAGTTCATCGAGGTTCGGGTCAATCCGGGCACCGGCGAGATTCGGGTCTCGCGCGCCCTCGGCGTGTTCGCCCCCGGGAGGATCATCAACGCCAAGCTCGCCCGCTCGCAGTTCATCGGCGGGATGACGATGGGCATCGGGATGGCCCTGCTCGAGGAGGGGATTCTCGATCGGGAGTACGGCGACGTGCTCAATCGCGACTTCGCCGGCTACCACATCCCGACCTACGCCGACATAGTCGACATCGAGGTCACGTGGGTGGAGGAGCACGACCCGCACCTGAACCCGATGGGCACCAAGGGAATCGGCGAGATCGGGATCGTCGGAACCGCCGCCGCCGTGGCCAACGCCGTCTACCACGCCACCGGACGACGCGTTCGCCGCGTCCCGATCCGCCTCGACGACGTGCTCGGCTGAGCTCCCTGGGGCGCTGGGTCCAATCAATCAGCCCTGGGCCCCAGCCGCGATCCGGCCAGGTCGCCGGCGTCGCCGTTGGTCTCGGCGAGGTGGGGACCGGCGGAGTCGAGTCCTCCTCCGACGGAGTCGAGTCCTCCGGCGGTCTCGATCAGCCGGGAGAGCTCTTGGCTGGTCTGCGTCGCCTGGGCGACGTGATCCGAGACCGACGTGAGGTGCTCCCGCAGCTCCTGGGTCAGCCGGTCGCGCTCCTCCAGGAACTCGCGCGCCTGACGGCGTAGCCCGACCTCGTACTCCTCGCTCCGCGCGTGCGCGGCGGCGAGGAGTTCGCGCGCCTGCGCTTCTGCGGCGGCCAGCTCCTGGGACCGATGTCGCTCGATCTCGATCTCGATCTGCCGCGAGTAGCTCCTGGAGGCCTCTTCGGCGGCGTGGAGCACCTGCGCGGCGCGCTCGAGCTCGCCCTCGGCCGCCGTCGCCGTCCGCGGCGCCTGCGCCCAGCTCGGCAACGGGCCATCCTGATGCCCCTCATCCGGCGCGGACTCGGACGCCCGCGGGCTGGGCGGCTGCGCGCCGCCCCGGGCCGCCGAGGACTCGAAGTCGCGACTGCGGATCAGTACCAGCGTGAGCGCGGAGGAGACCAGGGCCAGGACCGCGCCGACCAGGAACACGTCGTTGAGGCCGACGGTGAAGCCGGCGCGGACCGCATGCTCCACCACCGGCCGCGCCTGGGGCGCCAGGGCACTCAGGCCGGTGCGGGCCCCGCCGCCCTGCGCGACGCCCGAGGCCAGCGCATGAGCCTGGCTCGCGGTGAGGTGCGGAGCGTGACTCAGAAGCGCCACGATGTGAGTGCGCACGGTGTGGGAGAACAGCGAGCCCAGGCCGGCGATCCCGGTGGCGATGCCGATCTGGCGGAAGGTCGAGTTGATCCCCGACGCCATGCCGGCCCGATCGGGGGTGACCACGCCGATCGCCGTCGAAGCCAGCGGCGGGTTGATCATCCCGGTGCCCGCGCCGGCGATGATGAATCCGGGGATCAGGTGGGTCCAGCCCGAGGAGGCGTCCAGGCCCCGCATCAGCAGCAGCCCGGCCCCGACCATGGCCAGTCCGGGGGCGATCAGGAAGCGGATCGGCACGGACGCCGTCAGGCGTCCGGACAGCGTCGAGGTCAGCAGGATCCCGCCGGAGAGCACGAGCATGCGCAGGCCGGTCTGCAACGCGGAGTAGCCGAGGACGTCCTGCAGGTAGAGGGTGATGTAGAGCAGCACGGCGAACAGGCCGGCCGAGAGCGCGAACGCGGCGATCGCCCCACCGGTGAACGTCGGCTTGCGGAACAAAGAGAGGTCGAACATCGCCCGCTCGCGCTGGACCCGTTCGGCGATCACGAACGCGGTCATCAGCACCGCGGCGCCGATCAGGCACCCGAGGATCACCGGGGATCCCCAGCCCTTGGTGTTCCCCTTGATCAGCGCGTAGATCAGTGCCCCGAGCGCACCGCTGAAGGTGATCACGCCGATCACGTCCGGCCGTTGGGCGCGGGGCGGCTTGGACTCCTGCACCCTGGCCAGCGTCATCACGACGGCGATCACGCCGATCGGGACGTTGACGAGGAAGATCCACCGCCAGGACAAGCCCGTGGTCAGGGCACCGCCGACCACCGGCCCGACGGCCACCGCCAGCCCGGTAATCGCGCCCCAAGCGCCGAACGCGGTGCCGCGCTCACGGCCCTGGAACGAGCTCCCGAGCAGCGCCAGCGAGGTGGAGAACATCGCCGCGCCACCCACGCCCTGGGCGCCGCGGGCCAGGTTCAGGAACAGCGGCGTGGTGGCCAGGCCGGAGAGCAGCGAGCTCACGCTGAAGATCGCCAGCCCGATCACGAACACCCGCCGCCGGCCGAACAGATCGGCCAGCGATCCGGTGGTCAGCAGCAGCGCCGCGAGCATCAGCGCGTAAGCGTCGACCACCCACTGCAGATCGCTGAAGCTGGCCTTCAGCGAGGTCTGGATGTCGGGGAGCGCGACGTTGACGATCGTCACGTCCAGCAGCAGCATGAATGTGCCCAGGCAAACCGCGATCAGGGTCCACCATTTGCGATCCATCAGGCTGAGCTCCCTTCGCGCCGGGGGATCGGCGGCATCGAAAGTACTTGTTCGCGCAACAAACCCGTGCTACCCGGGCGCGGGGGTCCTCACGCTTCTCCGGTGAACTCGGCGATCGCCGACTCCCACCGCTCCAGTGCGGCCTCGACCATGGACTGGCCGGCCGACGGGATCCAGTGCGCGACCCGGCGGAAGCCCGCCGCCCGGCAGCGCTCGAGCACCGCCGCGTCGGCCGGCACGCCGATCGTCATCATCTCGATCGGCCGATCCGCCCGGGCGCGCAGCTCCTCCGCCCGCTCGAACAGGCCGTTGCGTGCGAAGTTGGGGATCCAGGCATCGCCGTAGGCCAGCACCCGGTCCAGGACGGTCGGCCCGTTGCCGCCCACCAGCACGGGCGGGTGCGGGCGCTGCGCGGGCTTCGGCCAGGACCAGATCCGGTCGAAGTCGACGAACTCACCGTGGTAGCTGGCTTCGTCCTGCGTCCAGATCGCCTTGATCGCCTCGACCCGCTCCTGCATCAGCCGCATCCGGGTCCGCGGGTCGGTGCCGTGGTTGCGCATTTCCTCACGGTTCCAGCCGGCGCCCACGCCGAACTCGAACCGACCACCCGACAGGTGGTCGATCGATGCGACCTCCTTGGCGGTGTTGATCGGGTCGCGCTCGATCACCAGGCAGATCCCACTGCCGACGCGCAGTGTCGAGGTCGCCTCGGCGGCGGCGCTCAGCGCGACGAACAGGTCGTAGGAGTGGCTGTACTTGCGCGGGAGCTCGCCCCCGCCCGGGTAGGGGCTGTCCCGGCTGGCGGGGATGTGCGTGTGCTCGGCGAAGAACAGGGATTCGTGGCCGTGCTCCTCGACCAGGCGGGCGATCGCGCCCGGCCGCACGGCATCGTGCGTGGGGAAGTATCCGATTCCGAAGTCCATGCCCGCGAGTTTAGGACGGTCACGGCTCCGTCGAGTCCGATGCCGGGGACCAGGGAGGAAAATGGCGGTGTGCCCAGCCCCGAAGCTATCCGCGCCGCCGTCCACGGCGAGTTCCAGGACGTCTCGTTCCGCGAGGCGGTGCTCCGCCGAGCCCGCGAGCTCGGCGTGAGCGGCTGGGTCCGCAACCGGGAGGACGGGACGGTGCAGGTCCATGCCGAGGGAACCCCGGCGGCGCTCGCCGCATTGGTCGAGGTTCTCCAGGCCGGTCCACACCAGGCGACGGTATCCGGCGTCGACATCGACCCGGTCGATGTCGAGGGCCACGAACAGTTCGCGATCCGCGGGGTCAGCGCCGGGGTGTTCGTCGTGCAGGAGCACGCCGCGACGGCGCGCCATTTCGACCTGCGACTGGAGGTCGAGGGCGTGATGCGCTCCTGGGCGGTGCCCAAGGGGCCTTCGCTCGACCCCGCCGTCAAACGCTTCGCCATCCAGGTCGAAGATCACGGGATGGCCCACAATTCGTTCGAGGGCACCACCGGGAAGGGCGGCGTGATCATCTGGGATCGCGGCACCTACGAGCAGGGGGGCCGCGTCGCCTGGCCGGAGGCGCTGGAGCGGGGCCACGCCGTCTTCGTCCTGCACGGCGAGAAGCTCCGCGGCGGGTTCGCCCTGCAGCGTACCCGCGGGGGGGCCAAGCCCCAATGGCTGCTGATCAAGCGCCGCGACGACAACGCGCGCCCGGGCTCGGACATCGCCGCCGAAGCACCGGAATCGGTGGCCAGCGGTCGAACCCTGGACTCGCTGCTGGGGTGAGACTCAGAACACCACAGCGGCCAGGATCGCCCTGACCACCTGCCGGGAGCTGTCGCCCAGCTCGTGCAGATCGCGGCCCTGCTCGATCGAGATGACCAACAGCTCGCGCAGGCCGCCGACGATGATGATCGCCACGTCCAGCGGAAGCGGGCGGGCTCCCAGCTCGGGCTGCCGGCGGCGGCTCGACTCGACGAGGTCGACCAGCAGCTGCCCGAACCGCTCGACCAGCGCCCGCTGCCGCGCCGCTCCCACGCCGGCCAGCCCGGGCAGCTCCCGCACGAAGCTCTGCTGCAGCGCCGGGCGCTCGGTGACGCTGGCGATGTAGGCGTCGAGGGCGCAATCGACCTGCTGATCCCAGGGCTGCGCCGGGTTCACCGCCGCCGCCACCCGCTCGATCGTCTGCTGCGCGGTCTGCTCGAACAGGGCCAGAAAGCAGGTGTCGCGATCCGGGAAGTGCTCGTAGAACGTTCGCCGCGAGGTGCGCGCGATTCGCACCACGTCGGCCACCGTGGTCTCGCGGTAGCCCCGCTCCTGGATCGAAGCGGCCATCGCGGCGGTCAGCCGCTCGCGGGGCGCGGAGACGATCGCGCCGGCTATGTTGGCTTCCATGGTCAGACGGCGAGCTTACGCCGCACCGTGACCCGGCCGCCGCGGTGGGGGATCATCGTCACGTTGCGCTGGCGGGGATGCTCGGGAGCCGGATCGTCGGCCTCGAGGTCGACGCGGGCGGCGATCGCCCGCAGCACTACCCGCTGCTCGGCCATGGCCAGCGTCGCGCCCAGGCAGCGGCGGATGCCGCCTCCGAACGGGACCCAGGTATAGGTTCCCGGCTTGTCACCCAGGAACCGCTCAGGCCGGAAGGTATACGGGTCCGGATACACGTCCTCGCGATGGTGCAGCGCGACGATGCTGATGGCCACCGCAGTGTCGGCCGGAACCACGTACTCCCCCAGTTGCCAGGGTCGCTTGACCAGCCGGCCGATAGCCGGGATCACCGGTCGCACGCGCATGCCCTCGTGGATCGTCGCCTCGATGTAGGCGTCGCCGTTGCCATCGCGCACCAGCTCGCGCAGCCGGGCATAGGCCGCGGGGGTGCGCAGGAGCCGCTCGAACGTCCAGGCCAGCGAGTTGGCCGTCGTCTCGTGACCGGCCAGCACCAGCGTCATCAACTCGTCGCGCAGCTCCTGGTCGGTCAGCGGCCGACCCTGCTCGTCTCGGGCCTGGAGCAGCAGCGACAGGATGTCGTGGCGCTCGGCGGGGGCGGAGGCCCGGCGGGCGCGAATCACCGCGTAGAGCCTTCGGTCCACGACGGCGAGGACCGCCTTCATGATCCCGCGGGGCTCGTGATGACCGAAGTTCTGCAGCTCGGCCAGGGGCTCGAGCGGCGTGGTCGTGGCCTTCAGAAACCGCCGGATCGTCTCGCGCATCCGGTACTCGGGGCTGCGGCGGGCCACGCCCAGCTCGATCCCGAACACCCCGCTCATGATCACCTCGAGGGTGACCGCCTGCATCCGCACGGCCAGCGGAAACGTGTCGCCCACCCCCCAGTCGTTCAGCTCGCGCTGCACCACGCGCTCGATCATCTCGACGTAGCGAGCGACCGCGTCGCCGTGAAACGGCGGCAGCAGCAGCTTGCGCTGGCGCATGTGCCGCTCGCCGATCAGGGTCAGCACCGAGCTCGGACCCAGGATCGGCCGCAGCGGCGACTCGCCGGTCAGCGACGGCGCATCGTCGGGCGCCGCTGTCATCAGCGACTTGACGTGATCGGGATGCGAGGTCATCACGAACGCCGTGTCGCGCGTCAGCAGCTGCGTCTGCCACACATCGCCGAACCGGCGCCGCGCGGCCAGGCTCGACTCGAGCGGGCTCCGCGCGAACTGCGCCGTCTGCAAGAGCTTGGGCAAGCGCCGCCCGGGCGGCATCCGGATCGCGCTTCCCGGCTCGGCCGGACCGGCCGGTGAGCCCGGGGCGGACCGCTCAGCGATCTCGACCGGGGCCGGCTCCAGGGTCGGCGGGCGCATGGTACGTCAATGTACCACGATGGGATCGAGGGCACGATCGTCTTGGCGGCGAGGCCGCCCCCGGCCTGCTGTCGGGCAGGACGGTGTAAGCAAACGCACCACCGGCCCGCGTCTTGCTTGGCTTTCGCCCAGTCCGCGACTAAGATGCACCGGAATTCGGCGGCAGGGTTGTCGCCTGAGCAAGGGAGAGTGGTCAATGCGTGGGCGTGTGCGTCGGGCAATGGTTGTGGTGGTTGCTGCTGGGTCGCTCTGCTACGCCTGCGGGCTCGCTACGGCCGCCGCCGGCGCCAAAGCGCAACGGGCGGGGGCATCGCGCACCGTCGGTCATCTGTCCTTCCTCGGCACTGTGAACTTGGCGGCACCCGCGCTCAAGCGTGCGTCCTCGCCTTCCGCGGCTCACTTTCCACCCCGGGTTGGATCTCCGGTGCGCCAGAAGTCATCGCCGCGCGGCGCCGCGGCGGCACCGAGCCCACGCGCGAGCGCCCGGTTGCAGTCATCGACCCCGGCTTTGGGTTTCCTTGGACTCACCGCGAAGGACTCCAGCGCGCTGAACGGTTTCCCCGTCGAGCCCCCGGACCAAGGGCTGTGCGCGCACAGCGGGGTGATTCTCGAGTCGGTGAACTTGGCGGCGCGGGTTTATACGTCAGCGGGCGCGCCGCTGACGCCGACCATTTCGCTCAACCAGTTCTTCGGGCTCGCTCCGACGGTGAGCGTGAACGGCGAC
>JALYXK010000237.1 GCA_030947145.1 Actinomycetota bacterium | reverse complement strand
GTCGCCTCCTACGGGTGGTGCGTGCTGGCCGCGGCCGGCGTCCTGACGCTGACCGGCGCCAACTCGCTCTCGCCCTCGGTGGCGCCGAGCGTGCTCGCGGTCGGTTTCACGCTCGAGCTCGTCAACTTCGCCATCGCCCGGTGCTGGTACGGCTCGCTGTATCAGGGCTATCGGCTTCAGGCCCTCGTGCGCGACGAGTTCCTCAGCGTGCTCGGAGCGGAAATGGTGATGCTCCTCTTCGCCACGGTCTGTGCCCTCCTGCTCGCCCCACTCGGCATCTTCGTGCTGGCACTCGTTGCCCCGGCCGTCCTCATTCCCGAGCTGGCGCTGCCGCTGCTGGCCCGCTCGCGCGACACCGCGGTGATGGACCGAGCCGCAGCGACCCGGCTGTACGTGGCCGCGCTGGCTACGCAGCTCGGGATTCGCGGCCGCGAGCGACGGGTAGCGCTCCTGGCCGCCGACCTGCTGGCCGATTCGGCCGCGATCCCCTACGACGTCGCCCTGCCCCTCGCCCGCGAGGCCCAAGTCGCCGCCTGGCACGCCACCGAGCGCTGGGATGGCGGTGGCCGGCCGGCCGGCTTCAGCGGCGGCCTGATCCCGCGCGCTAGCCGCCTGCTCGCCGTTGCCGAGGCCTGGAGCGAGCTGACGGCGGCGGGTGGCCCGCAGCTCCCCCAGACCCATGCGCTGCTCGCTCTCGAGCTGCACTCCGCCTCACGCCTGGATCCGACGATGATCGTGGCCGCCGGACAGATCGTCAGCACCGAGGCGGCGTTCGCCGATCTCGAGACGTTCCAGCCCAGGCTCCACAGCTTGCGGCTCCCCCGCCTGGTGCGCAGCCACGTGCTGCCTGCGGCTTTGGCGGCTTACCGCGCCGCCTGAGCGCAGCCGCGCGGCGGTCGGCCGCTAGCCCTGGCTCTGCTGCTCCCGGCGTGCCTGCCGGCGCTCGGCCCGCTGCGCCTCGCGGGCGGCCCGCTGGGCGTCAGACTGTCGTGCGGCGTACCCACGCATCCCGACCGTGAACGGACCCGCGAACGGGGTCAGCCGGCGCTCGGTCGCAGCCGCGCCGCACTCGGGGCACTGCGGAAGTTCGCCGTAGGGCACCTGTGCCTCGAAGCGCGCATCACAGGCGGCGCACTTGAAGTCATACAGGGGCACCGGCGGATCATAGCCCGGGGTGTGGTCGCTCAGCCCGCGGTGGCGTAGCGCTGCAGCGCCTCGCGGCGGGCGGCGGCATGGTCCACGATTGGCCCGGGGTAGTCCTGGCCAATCACGCAGCCTGCCTCCCGCTGGACCTCGGGGGGCATCGTCCACGGCTCGGCCAGGAACTCGTCCGGGACGTCGCGCAGCTCGGGCACATACCGGCGGACGTACTCCCCGCCGGCGTCGAAGCGCGCCTGCTGGCGCGCCGGGTTGAAGATCCGCCGGAACACCGGCTGGGGATCGACGCCGACCGAGGCGATCCACTGCCAGTTGCCGTTGTTGCTGGCCTGATCCCCGTCGATCAGCAGGCGCATGAACCAGCGCTCGCCCCAGCGCCAGTCGATTCCCAGGTCCTTGGTCAGAAACGAGCCCACGACGAGCCGCGCGCGGTTGTGGAGCCAGCCCTCTCGATGCAGCTGTCGCATCCCCGCGTCGACCAGAGGAAAGCCGGTCCGCCCTTCGCACCAGGTCTGGAACAGCTCCTTGTCGTCGCTCCAGTCGATCTTCCCGCGGTAGCGCTCTTGGTACTCGGTGTGGGCGTTCTCGGGAAAGTGCCGGAGCACGTGCCCGTAGAAGTCGCGCCAGCAGAGCTGGCGGCGGTAGGCCTCGGCGCCCTGGCCGGCGGGCAGCCGGTACTCGAGCTCGCGCGCCGAGATGCAGCCGAAATGCAGGTACGGGGACAGCCGCGACACGTGCCGGCCGTGAAGCTCGTCGCGCCCGTCCTCGTAGTCGGCGATGGCTCCGTTCAGGAAGGCGCTCATCGCCTCGCGTGCCGCTCGCTCGCCGCCGGGCGCGGGATCCTGAACCTCCTGGCGCAGGCCGAGTTCCTCGAGCCGCGGAAGCTTGCCCTGGTGAAGCTTCGACGGGAGCGGCGGCAGCGTTCGCGGAGTCGGCGCGAGCTCACGCCGGGGCTGGGCCAGCCAGGAGCGGTAGAAGGGCGTGAAGACCGTGTAGGGAGTGCCTGCTCCGGTGCGGATCTCGTGCAGATTGTCGACGGCGAAGATCCCGGGGTGAAGCACGGCTTCGATTCCCTCCTCCGCCAACGCGTGGGCGATCCGGCTGTCGCGACCGCGGGCGAAGGAGCCGACGTCCGCGCTGAAGTGGACCTTCTCTGCCCCCAGCTCCCGGGCCAGCGTCAGCAGCTCCCGCTCGGGGTTACCGCGGCGGAGCGCCAGACCGGAGCCACGATCGCGCAGGGCGGCGTCGAGATCGTCCAGACACTCGAGCATGAACTGTGTCCGGGGACCGGATGCGTGAGGGCCGCCGAGCAGGCGCTCGTCCAGGCAGAACACCGGGACCACGGGCTCGGACTCATCCGCCGCCGCGCGCAGCGCCGGGTGGTCGTGGACGCGCAGGTCCCGGCGGAACCAGACCAGCGCGCTCATCCAATCAGCCGCTGAACCGCTTCGTGGCGAAACGCGAAGATGCGCTGGAGATCCCGGTGGACGAACAGCCTGTGCGCCGCAGTGCCGAGCGGGCCCAGCGGCAGCGCGTAGTGGACTCGGTCGCGCACGAGGGTGCCGCCGTCCCGGGCGGTGAACTCGTGCAGGTGGTGCCACAGGCGATAGGGCCCTCGGAGCTGACGGTCGACGAACGACTTGTCGCGCTCCCAGCGCTCGATCCGGGTGACCCAGCGCAGCGGGACGCTGTGCACGCGCAGGCGGTAGCGGATCAGCGCCCCCACGTGCATCTCGATCGGCTCCGGGGTCAGCACCTCGAAGCCCAGCCACGGGGGCGTGAGCTCCTCGAGATTGCGCGCCAGCGAGAAGAACTCGAATACCTCGGCGACGGGACGACCGATGAATTGCTCGCGATCGAGCAGCTGAACCGTCATGCCCCGTTGAGCACTGAACGCAACGCCGCGCCGAGCTCGCCCTGGCGGAATTCGTAGCCGAGCAGCTTCAGGCGTTCCGGCATGACCCGCTGACCTGTGGTCACGATCGTGGACATCTCGCCGTACAGCAGTTTGAGCGCGGAGGCCGGAACCGGCAGGAACGCAGGCCGGTGTAGCACGCGCCCGAGGGCCTTGGAGAATTCGGCGTTGGTGACCGGGCTGGGCGCCGTGACGTTTACCGGCCCCTCCGCCGACTCGTCGTCCAAGCAGTGCAGCAGCGCACCGACCACGTCATCGAGGTGAATCCAAGATATGTACTGGCGCCCGCCCGCCACCGGTCCGCCGATGCCCAGCTTGAAGAACGGCAACATTGTCTCGAGCGCGCCGCCTTGTGGCGAGAGCACCACCCCGGTGCGCGTGACGGCGACCCGCATCAGATCGGCGGCGGTCATCGCCTCCGCCTCCCACGCGGCCACGACCTCGGCCAGGAAGTCCTTGCCCGGCGCCGAGCTCTCGTCAACGGGCTGTTCATCCCGTGGGCCATAGAACCCGGTGGCGGACTGCGAGACGAGCGCACGGGGCCGCTGCGCCTCCGGGAGCGCGCGCAACCCCTTGGTCAGCTGGCGTGTGGCCAGCACGCGCGAATCGCGGATCTTCCGCTTCACCGACTCGCTCCAACGCTGGGAAATCGGCTCGCCCAGCAGATGGACCACGGCGTCCGCGCCGCTCAGCGCCCCTTCCGGCGGAGGCGATTTCGTCGGCTGCTCCCAGGGGTGGGCCTCGACGCCGGGCAGCTTCTCGCGCGCGCTCTGGGCGCTGCGCGAGAGCGCGACGACCGTGTCGCCGCGGGAGCACAGGGCAGAGGCGACGGCGCCTCCGATCGTGCCGGTGGCGCCGGTCAGAACGATGCGCATGAAGCTCGGGCGGGGCGGCGGAAAGGGGAAACCGACGGCATCGCCTTAGACCATAACGAACCGTTGAAATTCTCGCAACATCATGTAGCTTGTTGCGATGGCGACGGATGCCGGTCTCAGCCTGACGACGGCCCAGCTGGCCGAGCGGACGGGCATGCCGGCCGGGACCCTGCGGATGTGGGAGACCCGTTACGGCTTCCCCTCTCCGGTCAGGCGCCCCGGCGGTCACCACCGCTACAGCCTGCGCGACGTCGACGTCGTGCGCGAGGTCCTGCGCTTGCGCGAGCAGGGGCTGTCGATCACCGCGGCGATCGCCCGGGCCCGGACCGACGAGTCACGGCGGCCGACCTCGATCTTCGCGGGCCTGCGCGAGAGCCGGCCGGACCTCCAGCCGGTTTCCCTGTCCAAGCGGGCACTGTTGTCCCTGACCCACGCGCTCGAGGACGAGTACTGTGCTCGGGCCGGCGCCGGCCTCCTGATCGCCAGCTTTCAGCGGGCTCGCTTCTTCCAGCAGTCCGAGCGCCGCTGGCGCGAGCTCGCGCGGACGGCCGAGCTCGCCTGCGTGCTGGCCGATTTCGAGATGGCCCGGCAGCCGCCCGACGGTCCCGTCGAGGTTCCCGTCGCACCAGACCACGCGCTGGCCCGCGAATGGACGCTGGTCATCGACGCGCCGGGCGCGCGAGCCTGCCTCGCCGGCTGGGAGCAGCCGACAGCGACCGATCTGCCCGATCTGCAGCGGCGCTTCGAGGTCATCTGGTCGTTCGAGCCCGAGGTCGTCCAGGTGGCCGCGGCCATCGCGATCGAGATCGTGCGCGAGCTCGCGCCGGCCGTGGCCGGCCGGCTCCCGTCGCCGCAGGAGGGCCCGGTCAGCTCCAGCTCTCCGGAGCTGCGGTTCGCCACCGGACTCGCACATCGGATCGTCGGCTATCTGGCCGGGTAACCGGGTAGTCGCCTGGCGTCGACTACCTTTCGAGAATCGCCGGGGGGCGATTCTCCCGGGATCATCGCCTAAGCTGAGACGCATGGCAGCGTCGATCTCGAGCAGCCCCGAGCACGAGCAGGAACTGCTCAGCGCGTTCCGGGGCGGCGATCAGGACGCCTTCGAAAAGCTCGTCCGGCCCTACCGCCCCGAGCTGCACGCCCACTGTTACCGGATGCTCGGCTCGCTGCACGACGCCGAGGATGCGCTGCAGGACGCGATGCTGCGGGCGTGGCGCGGACTGAGTAAGTTCGAGGGCCGCAGCTCGGTGCGATCCTGGCTCTACACGATCGCCACCAACACCTGCCTGAACGCGATCGCCCGACGCCCGAAGCGAGTGCTGCCGATCGATCATCGGCCGCCCGCCGATCCCCAGGATGGCCCCGGCGAGCCGCTGACCGAGTCGGTATGGGTCGAGCCGTACCCGGACGAGCAGATCGGTGTTCCCGACGGCGCGGCCTCGCCGGAGGCGCGCTACGAGCTCCGCGAGAGCGTCGAGCTAGCGTTCGTCGCCGCGCTTCAGAACCTGCCGGCGACCCAGCGAGCGGTGCTGATCATGCGTGAAGTTCTCGGATTCTCGGCCCAGGAGGTCGCCGGTTCGCTCCAGACGACCGTACCGTCGGTCAACAGCGCGCTGCAGCGGGCTCGCAAGACGACCAGCGAGCTCCTGCCCGAGCGCAGCCAGCAGGCGACGCTGCGATCACTCGGCGATCGGCGCCTGCGCGCGCTGGTCGAGCGCTACATGAGTGCCATGCAGCACGCCGACGTCGACACCGTGGTGGGAATGCTGGCCGAGGAGGCGGCCTGGTCGATGCCTCCGCTGGCCAGCTGGTTCTCGGGTCCCGGCCTGCCCGAGTTCCTGCGCCGCGGGCCGCTCTCGGGCGAATTCCGCTGGCGTCACCTACCGGCGCACGCCAACGGCCAGGCCGCGGTCGGCTGCTACACCTGGCACCCGGACGCCGGTGCCTACCTCCCGTTCGCGCTCGACGTGCTCACCCTCGACGGCGGACAGATCAAGCAGGTCACGGCGTTCATCGTGCGCTCGTCGCAGGACGACCCGGAGCTGTTCGCCCGGTGGCCCGATGCCCCTCCGGACCCCGACCGGGTCGCTTCGGTGTTTGGGCGCATCGGTCTGCCCGACCGGCTCGACTGAAGGTCTCACCGGTTAGAGGACGACGGTTCGGTGCCGCAGCGCGCCGCGGAGGATCGCGGCGGTCTCGATCGCGTCGTGCAACAACAGGAACGGGACCGACCAGCTCCCCGCCCCAGCCCGGCGACCGCGCGCCCGGAGCGACAGCGCGTGCCGGGTCAGCACCAGGCGGCGCAGCCAAGGCGGCGCGAGCAGCGCTAGCGCCGAGCGCAGCAGCAAGAAGTGCCACACGTTCCAGAACAGCCGGCGGTGGAGGATCGCGCGGGTCTGCGGATGCACGGCGAACAGGCGGGCGCACGCCCCCCATCTGGTGGCGTCGCGCAGCGTCCCGATCATCCCCAGGCGCTGCACCGCGTGGTAGACGAGCGCGGCCGGGGCAAACGTCGCCTCGTACCCGCACTCGAGTGCCCGCCAGGCCAAGTCGGTGTCCTCGCCGGCGGGACGCAGGCCGAAACGCTCGTCAAAGCCACCGAGCGACTCCAGGACCCTACGCGGGTAGAAGATGTTGCAGGTCTCGTACTGCGGTCCGAGACGGGAGACGCTGACGGTGCGCGAGAGCAGCAGATCTCCCCCGAGCTCGCGCGGGTCCGGCTCCGTGCGGCCCTGAATGATCGCTCCCGGCCGGCCGATCGCCGCTGCGAGGCCGGCCCGCAGCCAGGCCGGGTCCGGCACGCAGTCATCGTCGGTGAATGCGACCAGCGGCGCCCGGGCGCACCGCCAGCCGCTGTTGCGCCCGCCGGCCGGGCCGAGTGTGGTCTGGTGGCGGATGGTGCGCAGTTGCAGATGACCGAGCTCGCGCTCGCGCTCCAGCGCGGCGCCGGTGGCCGGTGCCGAGCCGTTGTCGACGATGATCACCTCGAACTGCTCGGCGGACAATTGCTGGACTCGCAAGCCGGCCAGCAGCCGGGTCAACCGCTCGGGGCGGTCGAAGGTGGAGACGACCACGGAGATCACGGGATCGGCCAGCGCTATCCCTCCCGGCGGGCGCGGTTGGGCAGCAGCCGGCCGAGCTCGAACGCGCAGGCCTCGGCAAATTCGAGCAGAGCCGCCTGCGTCCCGCGGCGGTCGCGGCGCAGGGTGGCGGCGGCGGCTCCCGCGAGGTGGCGAGCGAGACGTGACGCCAGCTGCGCCGGTCGCGGCGGGGCGAATACACCGGGGTAGCGCCGGTTCAGCCAGGCCGCGCCGCTGCCGTGACGCGCGAGCTGGCCCAGCAGCGCGGAGAGCGACTCCCGGCTGCGATGCCGCACCGTCGCCCGCGGACGGGCCTCGAGCTTCCATCCGGCCCCGACGATTCGGAAGCAGAGGTCGGCATCCTCCCCGGCGCGGGCGTCCTCGGCGAAGCCGCCGACCTCCGTGAACGCCATCCGGCGCACGGCGCAGTTGGCGGTCTGGGCGTACGGAGAACCGGCCCGACCGAGGGTCACGCCTTGGCTCAGTTGGCCGCGCCCGGCGCTGTGACGGGCGGCCAGCGTCGGGCTCGCGGCGAAATCGACGATCTCGCCGGCCAGGATCGCCGTGGCGCCGGCGGGAGCCGGTTCGAAGTAGCTGGCCACCAGCGAGGCACTGGGCACGGTGTCGGCGTCGATGAACACCAGCCACTCTCCCGCCGCCAGGGCCGCCGCGCGGTTGCGCGCGAAGCCCGGCGATCTGATTCCGCAGGCGGCACAGACGCGGACGCGTCCGTGGACGCCGTCCGGGGGGCGGCCGTCGGCGGACTCGGGACGGTTGTCGGCGACGATCACCTCGTCGCCGTTGTCGAGCTCGAGCCGCTGCAGGTCGGCCAAGAGCCGGTCGAGATCGGCGGAATCGCCCCGGAACGGCACGATCACCGAGACGCTGGGGCGGGCCGTCGTCGGTGGCGGGGTGCCGGACACGCGCAGAGTCTGTCAGCGCGGCCCGCGGGCGCGACGGCTGCCGGCCTAAATGCGACGGCTATTGGGTGCTGGCGAGCGCGCCTTCGCGCTCGCGCTGGTTCTCCTGCTCGGAGTCCAGTCGCCGGAGGGCGCGCTCGTAGTCGTCGTAGCGGCGAACCACGCGAGTCCAGGCCCAGCCCTCGCGGGTGCGCAGCTCGCGGCTGCGGTCCGCATCGCCGGGCCGGACCTTGGGCTCGGCGCGGCGGCGGCGGGACTCGCGCTCTGCCCGATCCTCGCGCAGGTCGACCAGCGCCTGATGCTCGGCCACGGCGGCGGCGAGATCGGCCGCCGGCTGCTCATGCTCGAGCAGACTCGCCTCCAGGTGCGTCCGGAGGACCAGCAGCTCGCGCTCGGTGGCCCGGCGGGCGCGCTTGACTCGAGTGTCGCGGAACGCGAATCGGTCCCACGCCTTGGCGAACGAGATGAAGCTGGTCCGGCCGCCGGCGCGATGAGCGGCGAGCATCGGGCAGATTCCCCCGCTGTCGGCGTAGGCGCCGACGATGATCTCGTTGCCGCGGATCCCGTTCAGCATCGCGACCTTCGTGACCCGGGGCAGGCAGTCGATCGCCTCCCGCAGCTCGGTGATGGTCGCTTGACGCCGTTCTCGCATAGGGTTCCCCGCAGGTAGCGGATCCTGCCCGCCGCGGCCACTGTATCGGCGGTCGTCGAAGCCCTCAAGCGAACTCCTTGCCGCGCACGAAACCTTGCAGATGAGATCCGCGCGCTCAACCGGCAGGCTGACCATCTACCTCGGCGCTTTCGGCCAGCCGGGTCACGCCTTCCCGATGCTCGCGCTCGGCGCCCGGCTGGTGGCGCGGGGGCACCGGGTCGCCTACGAGACCTGGTCGCGATGGCGCGAGCCGGTCGAGGCGGCGGGGATGGAGTTCGTCGCCGCTCCGGAGTACCCGGTGTTCCCCACGCGCGAGCGCCCGCTGAAGCCCTACGAGGCCGTCGTCCTCGCCGCCGCCGAGAGTCGGCGCGCGATCGTGGGCCGCGCCCCCGACGTCGTCGTCCAGGACATCCTCACCCTCGCCCCGGCGATGGCGGCCGAGCTGGAGGGCATCCCGTTCGCCACACTGATCCCCCACGTGAGTCCGGTCGGCGCGCCCGGTTTTCCGCCCTACTCCTTCGGAGCGAGAATCCCGCGGACCCGGCTCGGCGCGAGCCTGTGGCGGACGCTCGATCGGCCAGTCGAGCGCGGGCTCCGGCGCGGGCGCACGGAACTCAACGAAACCCGAAGCCGGCTGGGCCTCCCCCCCGTCGAGCGCCTGCATGGCGGCCTCAGCCCCCACCTTTGCCTGTTCGGAACCCTCCCCCAGCTCGAATACCCCCGCGCGTGGCCCCCGGAGGCGCACATCGTCGGGCCGCTGATGTGGGAGCCGCCGTTCGCCGAGGTCGAACTCCCCGCCGGCGATGAACCGCTGGTGCTGATCGCGCCCTCGACCGCCCAGGATCCCGAGCAGCGGCTGTTGACCTGCGCCCTCGAGGGGCTGGCCGGCGAGCCGATCCGCGTGCTGGCCACCACGAACCGCAAGCCGCTGCCCCGCCCGGTGGCCCCGCCGGCGAACGCCCGGCTGGTGGAGTGGCTGTCCTATAGCCGCACGATCCCCCGCGCGGCGCTGGTCGTGTGCCACGCCGGGCACGGGACCGTGGTGCGAGCGCTCGCCTGTGGAACGCCCCTGCTCGCCGTCCCGCACAGTGGCGACATGGCCGAGAACGCCGCCCGGATCGATTGGGCGGGGGTCGGCTTGCGGCTCCCCTGGCGGATGCTGAGCCCCGCGACGCTGCGCCTTGCCGTCCGCCGGGCGCTGGGCCAGGAACGCTTCGCCCTCCAGGCGCGCACTCTCGCCCGCTGGGCGCATGACCACGACGGTCCGACCCGCGCCGCCGAATTGGTGGAGGAACTTGCCTTCAGTCGCGGCGCAACCCGGGCACGAACTCGATGATCTCAGCCGCGCCGCCGCGCGCGCACGAACTCGATGAGCTCGGGCGCATCGCTCCGCCCCACGTCAACCGCCTCGCCATGGCAGGTGCACAACTCGATCACGGCAAGCTGGTCGTCGCAGGAGATCGTGCGCCAGCTCGCGCCGTGGTCCTCCCAGCGCTCGAGATCGGCGACCGTGATAGGGGCGCGCATCGCCCTCAGGCGGCAGCGGAGGCGGGATTCACTCGGGCCCAGTCGGCGATCTCCCGCGAGCCCTGAATCCAGCTGCCGTCATCCTTGACCAGCACCGGGACCCAGTAGTTGCCGGTAAGCCGCTTGACCTCACGCCGCCCGCTGGTCCGGTTGAACATGTCCGGCAGCATGCCCAACCCGTGAGCGTGGACGAGCTCCGGCTGGTAGCCGGCGTCGGCCAGCGCGTGGTAGGCGGTGCCGCAGGGATGGCCGCCGGGCCGCGGCGCCGGCTTCCAGGTCCCGTAACAGACGTAGAGCTTCATTCGATTCGTTCTCTCTGTTGACGACGAGCTCCGGGGGTGGGACTCGAACCCACAACCTAACGGTTAACAGCCGTTCGCTCTGCCGGTTGAGCTACCCCGGATTATGGTGTATGGCGCTACTTCTGAGTTGGGACGTGACACTCTACGGGAACGGCTCGGACGTCGTTCTCGACCTCGGCATGGCAATTCGAGCAGAGCAGAATGCAGTTCGCGCAGCGCCTCCAGTGTCTCTCGCTCCATGTTCGACCTTGGCACCATGCTCGAATTATGTTGCCTCAGGACCGGATGGAAAGCTCCTGCTCAGACGGTGTTTTCGAGCTGTGCCACGACGCCGCGGATCCGCTCGCGGACGCGTTCTCGCTCGCGGGCCAGGGTGGCGACATCCGTACCCGGCTCGACGCGGGCACGCTTGATCGCGCGATCGAAGCGGCCCAGCTCGAGTAACAGCCTGGCGTGCTCGAGCCGGTCGGCGCTGAGCTCGCCGCCCCGGCCGGCGCGGGCGACGATGTCCGCGACCGTGCGGGCCAGCTCTTCGTCATCGGCGGGAAGGTCGGCCAGCGGTGTGGCGGTTCGCCCGGCCAGATGCCGGGCGGCCCGGCGGAACAGGGCGCTGGTCAGCAGCTCGTCGGGGTCGGTGGCCGCCAGCGCGACGGCGCCCTCGGCCGGCATCGCCACGCAGAGCGCGAGGAAGGTCCGCTCGAGCCGCAGATCGTGGTCTACCGC
>JALYXK010000231.1 GCA_030947145.1 Actinomycetota bacterium | reverse complement strand
CCTCAGGACCCGCCGGGCGGCGGGCTCCGGGGTGAAGCCCTCGTAGCGCCGGGCGAGCCAGGCGCGGCCGGCGGCGTAGCCGCGCCACTGCCGCCGCAGTTCGCCGACAGTGGTCCGGTAGCGGTGGGCGACGGCGGCCTCGAAGCGAAGCTCCAGACGCCATCCGGCGCGCTGCAGGCGCCAGCAGAGATCGGTGTCCTCGGCGGCGCGCAGGCCCTCGTAGAAGCCGCCCACCTGCTCGAACGCCGCCCGGCGGATGAGCAGGTTGGCCGCCGCGGCACGCGGGAGATAGGGGTGCGCGAGGTGGGCCTGGGCGGAGAGGAAACCGCGGGCGGCGCCGTAGCGCTCGGCGACCGTGGCGGCTCCGGCCGCGGCAACCACCTCACCGGCCAGCGCCCCGACGTCGTCGGCCACCGCCTGGGCGAAGTAGCGAGCCAGGAGATCGGCCGGCGCGCGGCAATCGGCATCCAGGAACAGGAGCCACTCCCCGCCGGCCTGGGCGGCGCCGACGTTGCGCGCGTGCGCGGGCGAACGCTCGCCCACCGCGCGCACGATCTCCACGGCGGCGCGCGGCTGCGCCATCCCCGAGTTGTCGGCCAGGATCAGCTCGTCGCCGGGTCCCGTCCGCAGCTCGAGCAGCGCGCTGACGGCACCGCACGCGGCGCCTGCCTCGCCGGCGAACGGCATCACCACGCTGACGGTCGGGCGGCTCAAGACGGACCCTCGGCCGGCGGCAGCGGCTCCCGAGCGAGCGGCGGCGGGGGCTCGGCGCCGGGCGGAGGTGGAGGCTGCCCGTCGGGGCCAGGCGGGGGCTCGGCGCCCGGCCGAGGCGGGGTCCGCCGCGCCCGCCCGATCAGCGCCCTGGCCTGGGCCAACTCCTCCGGGTGGGCGAACCCGACCAGGTAGAGCACCGGCGGTATGGCCAGGAACACCGCGGCGCGGGCGAGCAGGCCGAGCGGGCCGTGGGTGGGCAGCAGCAGCTCGCCGGCCGCCGCAAGCCCGCCGAACACGACGAGCAACTGGGTCAGCCGCCGCCATTCGAAGGCCACCGCGAACAGGCGACGGGTGAGCAGGTGCATGACCCCCAGCATCACGAAGTAGGCGCCGCACAGAGCGATGCCAGCGCCGGCGATGCCCAGCGGCGGCACCAGCGCGACCAGCAGCACCACGTTCGCGGCCAGGCCGGCCAGCGACGCCACGAAGTTTCGCGTGGTGACCTTGGCCCGCCCGGCGATCACCAGGAACACCACCCACAGCCCGTAGAGCGCCCAGCCCAGCGCGAGCCAGGGCAGGGCCTTGTAGGCGTTGAAGTAGAGCGGTGCCGCCAGCAGGCGCAACACCCAGCGCCCCAGCAGCGCGAGCCCGACGACGATCCAACCGCTGACCAGCAGGTAGTAGGTGGTGACGAGGCCGTACAGCCGTCCGGCCTCGGCGTGGTCGGTGACCGAATAGGCCAACGGCGGCCACGCGTACTGGAAGGCTCGCACGATGAACGCCACGGCACCGGCCAGCTTGATGGCGATCGAGTACAGGCCCGCCAGCGCCGGGCTGCGCTCGTGGTAGATGTAGAACCGGTCGACGATGCTGAGCGCGTACACGGACGCCTCCGCGGGCACCGTCGGCAATCCGAAGCGCAGCAGCACGCCGAGCCGCTCCGCCGCCCGGCGGCGGACGTGCAGGCGCCCGCGCATGGTCCACCAGACGCCGAGCAGCACCAGTGTCGAGACCGCGTAGTTGCCCAGCAGGAGCCCGCGGGCCCCGTCGCCGAGGCCGACCACCAGCACCAGGGTCACCGCGACGGTCAGCCCGACGTTGGTCAGCGAGGCGGTCACGTACGCCCGCAGCCGCTCGTCCACCCGCAGCAGCCCGTAGGCCAGCTCGAGGTTGGTGAACGTCCACAGCCCGAGTACGGCGATCAGGAACGTCGTCGTGTCACGGTGCGATAGCAGCAGCCGGGATAGCGGTCCGGCGAAGACGATCAGCGGGATCACCGCCACCGTCGTGGCCAGCAGCAGGAACCCGACCGCCCGGCGGGCCAGCGCGTCCCGCCGCTCCCGGTCGGCGTCCGTGAAGTAGTAGCGCAGGAAGGCCTCGATCATCCCGAAGCGCACCACGATGCTGGCGAAGATCACGCTGTTGGCCAGCAGCTCGACCACGCCGTAACCCGAGCGGCTCACCTGCCGCGTGTAGATCGGCAGCAGCAGCACCGCGATGAACTTGGAGACGATGTCGGCGAGCTGATAGGCCGCCAGCGAGCTGACCAGACGCTTGAGATAGCCCGTCACGCCGCCACACGGTACGGGTGAGGCCCCACGGAGCCCGTGCCCAGCTCCGGAGAGGGAGTGTTGGTAAGAAAGTTCCACATGGGACTACCAACGTCCCACGACTCCCGTCGGGGGACCCCGACCTCCCTCGCCTTTGTCGCTGCAGTTGACTTTCGGCCCCGGGCCGGCTACTTGCTGAGCTGGCTCCACACCCGGCTGAGCAGCTCCTGGAAGTCGACGCTGCGCGGCAGCGCCGAACCGAAGCCGTCAACGCCGATCTCCACCACCGCGCCGCGGCCGAGGCCGAACCCGATGATGCTCGGCGTCGCCGGGCTCGTCCCGGCTACCGACACGCTCTCGCTCCCCGGGGGCTTCATCGACTGAAACGCGGGCACGCCGGCGAACGCGCCGGAGGTCCCCGAGAAGATTCGCAACCCGTCGGAGATCACCGTCAGCAGCTCCCGGTTACCGCTCACCGAAGCCCCGGGGCGCGCGCCGAAGGCATCGGCGGCGGCCGCCGGGGTGGGGTCGAGCGCGTGCTGACCGGAGACGGTGACCCCACGCTGCAACGAGCCGGTCCCCACCGAGAGCACGTGTCCGCCGCCCAGCACGAAGTTGCGCAGCGCCGTGCTCACCGCGCTCGGCAGCCATCGCTCGGCGCCGGCCAGCACCACCCCATGGCGAGCGGCCAGCGCCGCACCGGGGTCGCTCAGCAGCGCGAGATCGCTGATCAGGTCGTAGTGCAAATGCGCCTTGTTCAGGTACGCGATCAGGCTGGCCTCGTCCGGGAAATCGGGTGGCAGGCCATCCGCGAGCGGGCGCTGGAGCGCGATCGGTCCGCCGCCGGCCAGGGTGTTGGGCAGCCCGTCGCCGTCGTCGTCGACCGGGTTCTCGCCCTGCCAGGTGAGCGCCGGCAGCACGACCAGCACGCCAGCCCGACGCGCCCCCCGCGCCGCCCCGGCGATCAACGGCACCACCGTGCGCTGGGGGCCGGAGCGAATCGCCAGTTCGTACACGCCCGCGCCGGCCGCGGGCAGGTGGACGCTCAGCGCGACGTTCGAGCCGCCGCCGTGGGCGAGGACCGCCCTGCGGCCCACCGCCCTCAGTGCCCACCGGTAGGGGCGGCGGCGGGAGTCGACGAAAACCATCGCGCTGGTCCCGGCCGGCACGGCGCTCAGCGGCGGCTGGGCGACGAGGTAGCGGACGGTCAGGCCGGCGTGCGCGGTTGACCCGGGCGCCGGCGGATTGGTCGGCGGGAAGTGACCGACGTTGCAGGCGCTGTCGGTCACGTCGAGGCCGATCAGGTAGGTTCCGGCCGGGGGCGGGCGCCGGTTGATCAGTCCGTCCCAGGTCGTCGTGGTTCCCCGCTTGCCGAGCCTGAAGCTCTTGACCAGGCGTGGGCTTCCGGGGAGGTCGGTGCGATAGACCCGCACCACACTGACCTGGCTGCCCGCACCGGTGTAATGGATCGTCACGGGCGAGCCCGGCGGAGAGATCAGCGCCGGCGACACGCCGTTCACGACCGGCCGGGGCGGCACCGTACTGACGGTGATCGGTTTGCCCGTGAGCTCGATCGTGCGGCCCTGACCGAGCAGGGTGATCCGGTAGTAGTAGGTCCCGTCCGGGGCGACGCGTCCGTTGTCCGCGCGCCCGTCCCAGAGGAACTGCCCCGGGGGATTGCGCCGCCCGATCCCCATGTGGTAGCTCGTGGAGAGCGTGCGGACGACCGTTCCTGAGGGGTCGACGATGTAGACCGCCACCTGGTCGGCCTGGTGCTGGAGGTAGAAGGTGATAAACGTCTGGCGGTGGTTGACCCGCTTGCCGGCCGGTCCACAGCTCACTCCGCTGACCGGATTGATCACCGCCGGGGCCGGGGCCGGCATTCCGGAGATCAGCGGAGTCGAGACCTTCAGGTGCTGGGTGACGAAGAAAGCCGCCACGGTCGCCACCACCAGCGCACCGAAGGCCGCCACCGGCAGCGGCTTCAAAGCGTTACGACCCCGGTGTTGGGCACCTCGAACTCGTGGAAGGCCTCGAGTCCGCGCGGGTCATGGCGGCACAGCATCACCCGGATCGAGCCCCGGTGACAGACGACCAGCGCCGGCAGCGGGCCGACCCGATG
>JALYXK010000338.1 GCA_030947145.1 Actinomycetota bacterium | reverse complement strand
GGGGACGACGATGTAGATCGGCGGCGGCTGGCTCTCCATCGCGCGGATCTGCACCGGCGAGGTGTGGACGCGCAGCAGGGACGTATTCGGATCGAACAGGTCCGTGACCGGCTTGACATAGAAGGTGTCGGTCATCAGCCGGGAGGGGTGGGTGACAGGTGTGTTGAGGGCGTCGAAGTTGTAGTAGACACGCTCGACCTCGGGTCCCTCGGCGACGTTGAAGCCGAGCCCGAGGAACACGTCCTCGATCTCGCGTCGCGTCTGGGTGATCAGGTGCAGCCGCCCGACCTGCGGCATCGGGTCCGCGGGCAGCGTCACGTCGATGCGGTCCTGCTCGAGCCGGCGCTGAAGCTCGTCACCGGCGAGCTGGCCCGAGCGTCGCTCGATCGCCGCCTCGAGCCCCTTGCGGGCCTGATTGGCGGCTTTGCCGAGCGCCCCGCGCTGCTCCGGCGGCAGCTCGGCCACGCCGCGGAGCAGGTTCGGCAGCTCCGCCTTGCGCCCGAGATAGCGGATCCGCACGTCCTCGAGCGCGTCGCTCGCGCCGGCGGCGCCGATCGCCGCCTGGGCCGCGGCCCTGATCTGCTCGATCCGCTCGGTCATGTCCATGCCGGGGCCATCCTAGTTACCTCATAGAGCGCGACCGTGGCTGCCATCGCGGCGTTGAGCGAGTGCGTGGCGATCGGGATGTGGGCAACGTGGTCGGCCTGTCGGGCTAAGTCGGTCGGCAGTCCGTCCCGCTCGCCTCCGACCAGCAGGGTGAGCTCGGGAACTTTGGCGTTTTGGTCCCGCCCCTCGGGACTGATTCGCCAAAGTTCAGACAGACCGACGCCGCTCTCGGGCACGAGCGCGATCGTGGTACCCGGCAGCTCGGCGATCGTGCTCGCGCGGGCGAGCGCGACACCGAAAACGGCCCCCATGCTGGCCCGGACTGCCTTGGGGCCGAACGGATCGGCGCTGCCGGGGCCGATCGTCACGCATGAGGCGCCGAAGGCCTGGGCCGAGCGCAGGACTGCGCCGACGTTGCCGGGGTCCTGAACCCCGTGCAGGTAGACGCACAGGGGCCCGAGGGGCTTCCCGGCCCACCGCTCGGCGTAGACGCCCAGCGCGCGCGTGCCCGAGCCGAGTCCAGAGGCGGAGGCCAGCAGCGCAGGCTCCACCTCGACTCCCGGTAGCCCGCTGCCGGCCGCACAGAATCGCTCGACGGCGGGCCATCCCGCGGCGTCGGCTGCGGCCAGCAGGTCCTCGCCCTCGGCCACGAACCGCCCGGAGCGATCGCGTTCCCGGCGGCGCATCCGCAGCTTGCGGATCTCCTTGAGCCTCTGGTTGTGTGAGCTGGTAATGGTCATGAACGAAAAAAGGCGCCCTCCGGATGGAGCGGCGCCCGTTGGCGGTGCTGGTGGAGTCTGAGCTCGACGCTCAGGCGGCCGCCAGCGCCTCGCGGGCGCGGTCGGCAAAACGTCGGAAGGTGTCGGCGTCGCGGACGGCGATGTCCGCGAGGATCTTGCGGTCGAGCTCGACTTCGGCGAGCTGCAGGCCGTGCATGAACTGCGAGTAGGACAGGCCGTTCAGGCGCGCCGCCGCGTTGATGCGAGTGATCCACAGGCGACGGAAATCACGTTTGCGGTTGCGGCGGTCCCGGTAGCGGTACTGATCGGCCTTGAGCACCGCCTCCTTGGCGGTGCGGTAATGCCGGCTGGCGTCGCCGCGGTAGCCCTTGGCCATCTCCAGCGTCGCGCGACGCTTCTTGCGGGCGTGAACTGAGCGCTTGACCCGGGTCATGACTTCTTGGCTCCCAGGAGCCGCTTGACCCTCGGGACGTCGTGATCGGAGACGACCATCGGCTTACCAAGATGACGCTTGCGCTTGGGCGATTTCTTCTCGAGGATGTGGCTCGAGAAGGAGTGCCGTCCGCGCACCTTGCCGGTGGCGGTCAACTTGAAGCGCTTCTTCGTACCCGAGTGGGTTTTCATCTTCGGCATCGCGTCCGAGAGTAAAGCAGACGCCCGGGAAACGCTTGGAGCAGCGTCAGGCGCCGGCGTCGCTCGGGGCGGGCGACGGTGGCTGCTGTTCTTCGGCCGCGGCCTGCCGGGTGCCGTTCCCGTTTGACTGCGGCTGCTCACCCGCGGGTTTCGGGATCGCGTCGGTCGGCGGCGCGTCGGTCGGCGGCGCGTCGGTCGCCGGCGCTTCAGTCGCCGGCGCTTGTGCGACGGGTGCTTCCGCGGCGGGTGCTTCGGCGGACGCTTCAGGCGGGGTCGCCCCGTCGGAGGCCTCGTCATCGGAGGCCTTGTCCTTATCCCCGGCCAGGACCGACTTCGAGGGCGCGAGCATCATCGTCATGTTGCGCCCGTCCTGCAGCGGGGTCTGCTCGATCACGGCGATCTCGGACAGCTCGGAGGAGAGCTTGTCCAGCAGAGCGGTGCCCCGCTCGGGGTGAGTGACCTCGCGGCCGCGGAACATGATCGTGATCTTGACCTTGTCCTTGTTCATCAGAAATCGCGTGACGTGACCCTTCTTGGTGTCGTAGTCGTTCTGCGCGATCTTGGGACGGAACTTGATCTCGCGGATCGTGATCTGTTGCTGATGCTTGCGGGCGGCCTTCTGCTTTTGGGCCTGCTCGTACTTGTACTTCGAGTAGTCCAGCACGCGGCAGACGGGCGGCCGGGCCTCGGGAGCGACCTCGACCAGGTCGAGATCGCGCTCCTGCGCGTAGGCCAGGGCTTCGGAGGTCTTGATCACTCCGATCTGCTTGCCGTCCTCGCCGACCAGTCGGACTTCGGGTACCCGGATCCGATCGTTGATCCGTGTGGTGTCCCGATCCGGCGGCCGCCGGTCGAACCTACGAGGGACGGGCACTAGCGGTTGCGACGGCGGGACGTCAAGCGGCGCCGTGCCGGGCGTGATTAATCACTTGGGTCAACGAATCCGAGTATAGCGGCGTTCAGCGCGCGCAACGACTTTTGATCTCGGCGCCCAAACGCTCCGCGAATGCGGCAATTCCGACCGAACCGGCGTCGCCTCTGCCGTGCTCGCGCAGGCCGAGCGCCCCCGCCTCCTGCTCACGGTCGCCAACCACCAGCATGTACGGAATCTTGCGCAGTTCGGCGTCGCGGATCTTGCGCGCGACCGACTCGGTGCGGTCGTCGAGCGCGACCCGCACCCCCTCCGCGGCCAGCCGGTCCACGACGGTCTGGCCGTAGGCGGCATGACGGTCGGAGATCGGCAGCACGATCGCCTGCACCGGCGCGAGCCAGACCGGCAACTCGCCGCCGAAGTGCTCGAGCAGGATCCCGATGAACCGCTCATACGAGCCCATCAACGCGCGGTGGATCATCACCGGCTGGTGCTCTGCGTTGTCGGCGCCGGTGTAGCTGAGCCCGAAGCGCATCGGCATGTTGTAATCCAACTGCACCGTGCCGATCTGCCACGAGCGCCCCTGCGAGTCGGTCATGTGCAAGTCGATCTTCGGTCCGTAGAACGAGCCGTCGCCGGCATTGACCTCGTACTCAAGGCCCTGGTGCTCGAGAGCCCGGGCCAGCTGGTCCTCGGCCTTATCCCACTGTTCATCGGAACCGAGACGCTCGTCCGGCCGGGTCGAGAGCTCCAGACGAACGTCGAAGCCGAAGATCTCATAGGTGGCGAAGGCGAAGTCCAGGCACGCGGCCAGCTCGTCCTGAACCTGCTCCTCGGTACAGAAGATGTGGCCGTCATCCTGGGCGAAGTTCCGGGTGCGCAGCAGGCCGTGCAGGGCACCGCTCAGCTCGTTGCGGTGCAGGAGCCCAGGCTCGGAGTAACGGACCGGCAGATCCCGGTAGGAGTGGGGTTGCATGTCGTAGAGCTGGCAGTGCCCGGGGCAGTTCATCGGCTTGATCGCCAACGGCCGGTCCTCGGATTCGGTCACGAACATGTGCTCGTGGTACTTCTCCCAATGACCGGAGGTCTCCCACAGGGACCGGTCGAACAGCTGCGGCGTCTTGACCTCCGTGTAGCCCCGGGGCCCTCCCATCTCGCGGCTGAGCCCCACCAGCGAATTGAACACCTGCGCTCCGGGCGGAAACCAGAAGGCCATGCCCGGCGCGACGTCGGAGAAATTGAACAGTCCGAGCTGGGGTCCGAGCCGGCGGTGGTCGTTGGTCCGGGCCCGCTCGAGCCGCTCGAGGTGCTCCTGCAGGTCCTTGGCCGAGAAGAACGCCGTCCCATACACGCGCGTGAGCATCGGCCGGCTGGCGTTCCCGCGCCAATACGCACCGGCGACCGACTGCAGCTTGAACGCTTTGATGCGCTTTGTCGACGGCGCGTGCGGGCCGCGGCACAGGTCGGTGAACGGTCCGTTGGTGTAGAGGGAGACCGTCTCGACCTGCTGGTTCCTGACCAGATCCTCGATCAGCTCCACCTTGTAGTCCTGGGACTCCGATCGGAAGCGCTCGAGCGCTTCGGCCACCGGGACGTCCGCGCGCACGAACGGCTCGTCCGCCGCGATGTGCTCGCGCATCTTGGCCTCGATCGCGCCGAAGTCCGCGTCGCTGAGGCTCACGCCGTCGGGAAAGTCGAAGTCGTAGTAGAAGCCGTTCTCGATCGGCGGCCCAATCGAGATCTTCACTCCGGAATAGAGCTCCATCACCGCGGCGGCGAGGACGTGCGCCGTGTCGTGGCGGATCAGCTCGAGCGCCTCGAGGCCGCTGCGGTCGGTGATGACCTCGATCCTGCCCGCGCCACCGACCGGCAGCTCCCGGGCCAGGTCGCGGATCTCGCCGTCGACCTTCACGGCCAGCGCCGCCCGGGCCAGGCCGGGGCCGATCGCCCGCGCGGCGTCGGCGCCGGTGGCCCCTTCGGGCAGGCTCAGCTTGTTTCCGTCGGGGAGCTCGTAGTCCATGCCGGCCGGATGCTACGTCTTCGCCTGCGGACCGCGGGCCCCCGTCCGCGATACATTTGGCTCCTCCCGGGCGATTAGCTCAGCTGGGAGAGCGCCGTCTCGACAAGGCGGAGGTCACTGGTTCGAGCCCAGTATCGCCCACTTCGGTAGTGACAGGGGATTCGGGATCATAGGTCCCGTTCCCCGTCGCTTCAGTGCGCACATCCTGCGCACACCTCAGCTGGTGGCGGGCCGCGTTGATGGCCTCGGACGTTGGTGTCCGCGTCTGCTCTTCCAGCTCCTCAAGGACTCCGGCGGAGTGTTTGGCCAGAGTGGCGACGCTGTGGCCGGCCTGCTCCGCGACGTAGGTCAGGCTGTGCCCTTCCCACAGCAACAGCGAGACGAACGAGCCCCGCAGTCGATACACGCGGAGGTCGCCGGTGACTCCCGCCCGTTTGGCTGCGGGCTGATAGATCCGCCGGCGCCAGTTCTGGCGATCGTGGAGCTGCCAGGCATCGCCGTCGGTCGTCGGGAAGATCAGGGCATCGTCTGCCGGACGGCCGCTGGCTAGGCGCCACTCGGCAATGTCCTGGGCCAGCGGAGGCAACAGCTTGATCGTCCGGGCCCGCTCCGTCTTTGACGCATGGACGTTGAGCGTCCGACCGCTGAGGTCGCCCCATCTGGTGCTCGTCGCCTCGTCCGGCCGCAACCCGGCATAGGCAAGGATGCTCACAATGGCGGCGTCGCGGTGGCGAAGCTGCGCCCGGACCTTTTCGATCATCAGCGGCGGCAGCGGCTGGGGGCGGCGCGTCGGCGGCTGGCGCCGCTTCGAGACGACGCTGACCGGGTTGGCCGGGATGAGCCCGCGTACGACGGCGCGGCGCAAGATGCCCTGTAGGAGCATCAGCGCCTTGCGTTGAGTCTGGACCCCGACTCGCTGCATGACGAACTGCGCTCGAACGTCCTCGACGAGGATCGGCGTGATCGCCCGGAGCTCGTAGTCGCCAAGCATCGGCAGCAGGTGCGTGCCCCAAACTTCGAGGTAGCGGCGCTGCGTCGACGGCTTCAGGTTCGGGATGGCGTAGCGCGGCCACCACTCCTCCCGGACGAACTCAGCGAGCGTCATTCGCGACTGGATTACTCCCGGGGCCGAGGGCGCCGAGCTGGTGACGGCGTTTGACATCGGTCTCGAAGGCGCCCGCGTCGCCGCGGCGGGTGAACGAGCGGGAGAGCTGCCGACCGCCCTCCCGCCAGCGCACGACGTCGGAGCTGCCGCGCTTCTGGACGCTCATGGTCCGACGATTCTCTCGCGAATCGCCTCGAGGTCGGCGATGCTCCCAGGGCGCACGGGTCCGCGAGTCTGATCCCGACTACGCGACCGTCGCTGCGGGGTCCGAGCGATCAGCACCGGGCTGTTGGCACAGCCCTCGATCCACTCCTCGACTGCGCTTTCCTTGACGATCCACCGGCCACCGATCAGCGATGCCTTCAGCTG
>JALYXK010000150.1 GCA_030947145.1 Actinomycetota bacterium | reverse complement strand
CGACGGCTACCGCGACGGCCACCGCGGTCGAGGTCGATGACGAGCTGGAGATCGACGACACCGCCGAGCTCGAGGCCGACGACACCGCCACCGAGGGTCACAACGGCTCCGGCGGTCGCGGACGCGGTCGCAGTCGCAGCCGTAACCGGCGCCGCCCCGTGGCGCAGGAGGCCGACCTCGATGACACCGATGACGACGGCGCGGACAACGACGACGACCGGGAGGACGTAGTGGACCCGGAGGACGTAGTGGACCCGGACGACGACGACGACCCGGACGACGACGACCCGGACGACGACGATCTCGACTACGGCGGCGACGACGACGGCGCTTCAGAGGCTGACGAGGACCACGAAGCCGCCGCCTGAGGCAAGGCCGCCGGTCGCCCCCGGCGACCCGCTATCGCCCCAGGTGCACCTCGCCGGCGTCCAGGGCGATCTGGCCATGGTCGCTGTCGACCAGTAACCGGCCGGCGTCGTCGAGCCCGGCCCCGACCCCCTCCCCGCCGGCCCAGCGCACCGGCCTACCCTTCAGCGCATCGCGGGCCCGGACGGTGGCGAGCACCTCGGCCGGATCGGTCGCGAGCCAGTGTCCGAGCCGCTCCAGCAGCCGCTCGAGCGTGCCCTGGATCGCCGCGGGCTGGAGGCCGAGCGTGCCCGCCCGGTCCCGTAGCTCAGCCGGGAAGTCCTCGGCCCTGAGCGCGACGTTCAGCCCGATTCCCAGCACCGCCCAGCCCTCCTGCGGCCGGCCCTCGACGAGGATCCCGGCCACCTTGCGTCCGTCCAGCTGAACGTCGTTGGGCCACTTGATCCGGGCACCCGGCCCCGCCAGCTCGGCCACGGCCGCGCCGGCCGCGAGCGGTAGCAGGCGGGGCGGGTCGCGAATCAGCAGCGAGCACAACAGCGCGCGGTCGGCGGGCGCCGTCCAGCTCCGCCCCTGCCGGCCCCGCCCGGCCGACTGCTCGGAGGCGGTCACCAGCATCCCATGCGGAGCGCCTGCCGCCGCCAGCTCGCGGGCTCGGGTGTTGGTGGAGTCCGTGCGGCGCAGGTGCAGCCTTGGGTAGCCGAGGCTCGGCGGGTCCGAGCTCACGCCGGCCGGATCCGGAGCTCGTCGCCGGCGGTCAGGCCCAGCCGCTCGGCGGCGCTGCCGTGGCTGACCGCGACGGCCAGCGCGCGGCCCGCGTCCTCGTAGATGATCAGCTCATCGGCCTGGGCGTCGGCGAAGGTGCGCACGAAGCGGGCACCCGCCGGGGGCCGGGAGGCCAACTCCAGCTCGACCGCATGCCCGAGCTTCAGACCGGCGCGGGCGAGGTCGTCGGGTGCGGCGCCCAGCTGGGCGTTGCCGAACCGGTCCACCGAGACCACCTGCGCCACCAGCGCCCCCGCCTCGATTCTCGCCCGCGGAAGCTCGAGCCGAACGACCACGTCCGGGTCCAGCGGGTCCCCGGCGTCCCCCAGCTTCACGCCGGCGGCCAGATGAGCCGCCACGGGAGCGAACAGGTCACGGCCGTGGAAGGTCGCGGAAATCGGTTCCAGCCGCAGGGCCGAGCGCGAGATCTCGACGGCCTCCACGATCCCGCCGGCCTGTTCCGCGGCCGGCCACAGCAGGCCGTTGTCGGGGCCGACGAGCACGCGCGCGTCGGCCAGGCGCAACGCGACAGCCCGGCGCGCCGCGCCGACATCCGGATCGACCACGGCGATGTGGACGCCGACCGGCATGTAGGCCAGTGCCCGGCGGAGCAGGACCGCGGCGCCGCGGACGTCGTGACGCCCGATTCCATGCGTGATGTCGATCACCCGGGCCGGCGGGTAGATCCCGGCGATCACGCCGTGACAGACGCCGACGAACTCGTCATCGAGTCCGTAGTCCGAGAGAAAGGTGATGGTGACGCCGGGCATCCGCGCCAGGAGCATAGAATCGTCCGATGGAGCCCGGAAGCTCGGTCACGTCGCTGCAGCGGGATACCGGCGAGCGCTTCGTGATGTTGCGCCGCGAGCTGGGCGTCAGCTCCTTCGGGGTCAACCAGATCGTCCTGCAGCCCGGGCAACGGACCCGCATCCACCGCCACGAGCACCAGGAGGAGGTCTACTTGGTCCTCGGCGGCACCCTCACGCTGTTGATCGAGGGCGAGGCCGCGGAGCACGGTCCCGATCAGCTGATCCGAGTCGCTCCCGACGTCCGCCGCCAACTCGTGAACCGCGATCACGAGCCGCTGGTCCTGCTCGCCCTCGGCGGCGCCGGCGAGCACCAGAGCCGCGACGCCGAGGCGTTCACCTCCTGGGATCAGCAAGCCGGCGCCAGCCCGCAGGAGGTCCCGCTGCCCCCGGACCTCAGCCCCCACGAGCTCCGGTAGCCGCGGCCGGCCCCGCCACTCGGCGCGCAGGTCTCCGGGACGAGGTCAGTGCGAAGCCGCGTCGGCGATAAGGGCGTCGACCAGCCCGTCGATGTCGTGTCGAGTGGCCTCGACATCGGGCTCGCGCCCGTGCGCGCGCAGGGTCTCGCTGGTGACCGGCCCGATGCTGACCAGCCGCGTCCGCTCGCCCAGAGCCTCACCGGCGGAGGCGAAGAAGTACTTGACCGTCGAGGACGAGGTGAAGGTGACGTAGTCGGACGCGCGCACGCCGGCGAGCTGTGCGTCGTCCAGCGGTTCGACCACCGTCTCATACAGCGGGAGCACGTCGACCACGGCGCCGCGCTCGCGCAGCGCGTCCGGCAAGACATCGCGAGCCTCGGCCGCGCGCGCCACCAGCGCTCGGTTGACCGGGACGTCGGCCAGCGCCTCCACCAGCCCTTCGGCCACGAACCGCTCCGGAACGACGTCGGCGATCACGCCGTGAGCCTCCAGCGCCGCGGCGGTGCCAGGACCGATCGCCGCCACCCGCGCGCCGGCCAGCGACCGAGCGTCACGCCCGGCCGCGGCCAGCCGCGCGAACAGCAGCCTGACCCCGTTCGGGCTGGTCAGGCAGACCAGGTCGTAGCCCTCGAGCTCGGGAGCGGGTCCGTCCAGCGCCGCGATCCGGATCGCCGGCGCCTCCACCACCGCCGCCCCCAGCGAGCGCAGCCGGGAGGCCAGCCCGCTGGCCTGCGCCCGAGCCCGGGTGACCGCGATCGTGCGCCCCGACAGCGGGCGCGTCTCGAACCAGGCCAGCCGCTCGCGCATCGCGGCCACCGCTCCGAATATCGCGATCGCCGGAGCCTTGACCTGCTCGGCTTGCGCGACAGCGGCGATGCTCTCCAGCGTGGCCAGCACCGCGCGCTGATCGGGGAAGGTCCCGCGCTGCACCAGCGCCGCCGGCTCGTCGGCCGCCCGCCCGCCGGCCAGCAGTCGCCGGGCGATCGGGCCGAGCTGGCGCACCCCCATATAGACGACGAGCGTCCCCGGAAACGCCGCGAGCGCGTTCCAGTCGAGCGCCGATTCGGGCTTGGCCGGATCCTCGTGGCCGGTCAGGAATGCGACGGCGCTGGCCAGGTCCCGATGGGTGATCGGGATCCCGGCGTAGGCCGCGGCGGCGACCCCGGCGGTGACCCCGGGCACCACCTCGAACGGGATCCCGGCGGCCTGCAGCGCCTCAGCCTCCTCGCCACCGCGTCCGAATACGAACGGGTCGCCGCCCTTCAGCCGCACGACCGTCGCGCTCGCGGCACCGTGCTCGAGCAGCAGCCGGTCGATCTCGGCCTGCGGCATCGACGGTCCACCGCCTTCCTTGCCGGCGTAGAGCAATCGAGCGTCGGCGCGCGCCCCGTCCAGCGCCGACTCCGGAATCAGCCGGTCGTAGACGATCACGTCGGCTGTCGCGATCAGCTCCAGTGCCCGCGCCGTCAGCAGCCCCGGGTCGCCGGACCCGGCCCCCACCAGGTAGACCGTCATCCGATCAGGCTCCGCTCGGCTCGCGCCAACAGGTCGCGGGCTCCGGCGGCGAGCATGCGCTGAGCCACGACGTCACCGACCTGATCGGGCGCCGCCGAGGCCCGATCGAGCAGCCAGGCCGAACCGTCGGGGAGACCCACCCAGGCGGTCAGCTCGAGCTGATCCTCGCCGCCCCGCCGGGCGTGCGCGCCCACCGGGGTGTGGCACGAGGCCAGCAGCGCGCGCGTCAGGTCCCGTTCGGCGCTCACGCAGGCCATGGCCTCGCGGTCGATCACCCGCTCGAGGATCTCGGTGGGTAACGCTCCGGGGCGCGCCTCCAGCGCCAGCGCGCCCTGGCCGGCGGCGGGGACGAAACCGTCGATCACCCCCCCGGCCTCGGCTTCCCGGCCGAGGCGCTCAAGGCCGGCCAGCGCCAAAACCAGGGCGTCGAACTCCCCCGCCGCGAGCTTCCGCAGCCGGGTGTCGACGTTGCCTCGCACGGTCACCACCTCCACGTCGGCCCGGGCCGCCCTGATCTGCGCGGCCCGGCGCAGGCTGCTGGTGCCCACTCGTGCCCCCGGCGGGAGCGCGTAGATTGACCGGGCGCCACAGATCGCGTCGCGGGGATCGGCGCGCTCGGGGATCGCCACCAGCTCGAGTCCGTCCGCGAGCTCCGCCGGCACGTCCTTAGCCGAGTGCACGGCGACGTCGATGCGATCGTCGAGCAGCGCGCGTTCGAGCTCTGCGACCCAGCGCGACTTGTCCTCGAGCACGGCCCCCCGGTCGCCCGAGGTGGTGATCGTCACCAGCTCCGCTTCGGCGCCGAGGCGCTGCGCCACCCACGACGCCTGCGCCAGCGCCAGGGCGCTGCCGCGAGTTCCCACTCGCATCAGCGGCGCCGTTGGGGAAGCGGCCTGACCTCGGCCAGCCGCTCTTCCTCGCCCGCCAGTAGCGTGTCCTCGGCCAGCAGCGCGTCCTCGGCCAGGAGCGCGTCCTCGCCGGCCAGCTCGTCGGCCAGCGCGCCCTCCTCCACCGAGAGATCGAAGAGGTCTCGCACCAGCGCCATCCGGGCGTGGACGCGATCGTCGCGCAGCGCCTTCATCCGCACCGTCGGGTGGTGCAGGACGCGGTTGACCACCGCCCGCGCCAGCGCGTCGACCCGCACGAGGTCGCGCGGGGAGGCTGATTCCCATTTCCCCCGGTTCTCCGCCACCACCGTCGCAGCGATCTCGTTGGCCCGCGTGCGCAGCGCCGCCAGGGTCGGGAGCACCTCCAGCGAACCCAGCCAGGTGGCGAAGTGCTGAATCTCCTCTTCGATGATCCCCTCGGCTTTGCGGGCCTCGGCCTGCCGGACCTTGCGGTTACGGGCGATCACCGCCTGCAGGTCATCGATGTCATACAGCGAGACGCCGCCGATCTCGCCGCAGGATGCATCGATGTCGCGGGGCACGGCGAGGTCGATCATCAGCATCGGCCGCCCGGTCCGCGCGCTCATCACCTCGGCCAGCTCTCTCGCCTCGATCAGCAGGTGCGGTGACGCGGTCGCGGCCACGACGATGTCGGCACGCTCCAGCGCCTGCGGCAGCTCGTCGAAGCTGACGCTGCGCCCGCCGTGGCGCCGGGCCAGGCTGACCGCCCGATCGCGCCGGCGAGTGGCCACGAACACCGTCGTCCCGCCGCTGTCGGCCAGCGCCCGCGCGGTCAGTTCGCTGGTCTCACCGGTGCCGACGATCACCACCTCGTGGCCGCGCAGGTCGCCGAGCAGCTCGCGGGCGAGGGCGACCGCGACGGCGGGGAGGCTCAGCTGACGCTCGCCGATCGCCGTCTCGGTGCGGACGCGCTTGCCGGTGGCCAGCGCCGCCTGGAACAGATGCTTGGTCAGCGGCCCGGCGGTCTCGTTGGCCAGCGCCGCGTCGTAGGAGCGCTTGATCTGGCCCTGTATCTCCGCCTCGCCGACGATCATCGACTCGAGTCCGGAGGTGACGCGATAGAGATGGCGGGCCGCGTCGCAGTTGCGGTGCGAATAGATCGCTGAGGCCAGCCCGGTGAGCCGGATCCCGGCCTGGCGCGCGAGCATGGCCAGCACGGTGCTCTCAGCCTCGACCGGATCCGCGACCACCAGGTAGAGCTCGGTGCGGTTGCAGGTCGAGATCGCCACGGCCTCGTGCACGTCCCCGGCGCCACGCAGGTCACGCATGAACTCGGCCGCGCGAACGTTGGGAAGCGCCAGTCGCTCGCGCACCTCGACCGGTGCGGTCTTGTGCGAAACGCCGAGCGCGAGCAGCTCGCTCACGCCACCGTCTCCGGCTGCCTCTCGGGAGAATCGCCCCCTGGGCGATTCTCCAAAGGCTGGTCGCCCCCTGGGCGATCAGCCCGTTGCCGTTCAAGTACTTCCCGCTTGAGCTCGGCCAGCTCGCGCTGGTTATGGGACAGTCTCACCGCCATGATCGCCACGTAGATCAGGATCAGCGCGATGAACACGACATACGCGGCCGCGACGTATTTGCCCGCGGTGTGCAGCGGCAGCGCCGGGGCGGCGGCGAGCTTGGCGCTCACGACGGGGCCGCGCTTCGGCCCAGCGGGGCCAGCGAGTCCTCGCCATGCAACGTTCGCCGCAACCGGCGGGTCTGGCTCCGCGTGTTCTTGGCCGCCATCTCGTACTTCCAGAAGGTGGCGAACAGCAACCCGATCCCCAGCAGCGAGACCAGGAAGGTCAGGCGCATGGCGCCCGGCAGCTGACCGCCGCCCAGCGTCAGCACGCGCGGATGGACGAACTGCTGGGCCAGTCGCACGGCGATGAAGTTGAGCGGGACGAACGCGGCGGCGGTGACCGCGAACACGCTCGCGTACCGCGCCTGGCGCTCGGGATCCTCGATCGAGAACCGCAGGGGTTGATAGGTGGCGAACAGCAGCACGACGATCAGATACGAGACCAGGGTCGGCTCGGACCACACCCACCAGTGCCCCCACGACGCCTTGGCCCAGATCGCCCCGGTGAGCAGGCCCCCGATACCGAAGATCAGCGACATGTGGATCGCCACATAGGAGCGCATGTCCCATGCGCGGTCCCGGGTCCGCAGGTGCATGACCGCGAACACCCCGCCGAGCACGAATCCACACAGCGAGACGATCGCCAGCGGCACGTGGATATAGAAGATCTTCTGCACGAAGCCCTGATCGGCGTCGAGCGGGGCATAGAAAAACACCAACGCCAGCGCGATGGAGATCGTCGCAACTGTGGCAAGCGAGAGGCCTCGTAGGCCCCGACCGTAAGTACGAGGGGTCAACATTCTTCAGTCCTCCAGCAAGAAATCGAACACCGCATAAGCCAGGAGGCCGAACACCACATCATAGAGAGACAGGATCTCCAGCCACTTAGCCGGGGGCGATCCCGAGCCGTGGGCGGCCAACAGCGGGCCCGCGCCCCGGGCCATGCCGATCAGCAGCGGGATCAGCAGTGGCAGCCCGATGATCGGCCCGATCAGGTCGCGGGCGCGGGTCTGGACGGCGATCGCCGAGACCAGCGTGCCGATCACCGCGATCCCCAGGTCGGCTAGCGCCAGCACCGCGATCAGCCCCGGGAGCGGGCGGCCCAGCGACGGCTCCAGCAACAGCAGACCGAACGCCGGCACGGCCACCAGCTCGAGCACCACCAGGTAAGCGAACATGGCAGCCGCCTTGGCCACCAGCAGCGTGCTCCGGTCGACTGGCGCGAGCAGGAACGCGTCGAAGCCGCCCTGCTCACGCTCGGCCACGAACAGGCGGTTGATCCCCAGCATCGCGGCGAACAGCAGCGTCGCGGTGAGGATGCCGGCCGCCTCCTGGCCCGAGAGCTTTTGCTGGTTCAGGCCGAAGTGGAAGATCACGAACGTGGTCACGGCGAACAGCGCCATCGCCGGGACGGTCTCGAGCGTCCGCAGCTCGAGCCGCAGGTCCTTGCGCAGGATGATCAGCACCGTCCTCATCCGCACGCTGCCGGGTCATCGGCCGGCCGGATAGCCATCGGGCTCACGCGTAGAGCTCCTTGACCAGCTCGGGCCCGAACTGGGCCGGGTCGCCGAAGTAGGCGATCCGCCCGTCCTTGAGCGCCAGCACCAGGTCGGCCTCGGCCAGCGCGGCCTGCGGGTCGTGGCTGGTCAGCACTCGCGTCGCCCCGCTGGCCCGGCCGATCAACGGCTCGACCAGTTGCTCAGCGGCCGGGTCGAGGTTCGCCCGCGGCTCGTCGAGCAGCAGCAGGCTCGGGCGGTGCAGTACGGCGCGGCAGACCGCCAGCCGTTGCACCATCCCCCGCGAGAGCAGGCGCACCGGGTCATCGGCGCGGCGCTCCATCCGCACGTCCGCCAGCACCTCCTCGACTCGCGCGGGCTCGATCCCGAACAGGCCGGCGTGGTAGCGGAGGTTCTCGCGTCCGCTCAGGTCCCGGTAGAGCAGCGGCTCATGCGCCAGCAACCCGATCCGCCCGCGGACGGCGAACGCCCGCCGCGGCAGCTCCTGCCCGAACAGCGAGATCTGGCCGGCGTGCGGCGCCAGCAACGTGGCCAGGATCCGCAGCAAGGTCGATTTCCCGGCGCCGTTGCGCCCGAGCACGGCCAGCGTCGCGCCCGCCGGGACGTCGGCCGACACATCGCGCAGCGCGGTTCGCTCGCCGAAATGCCGGGTGAGGCCGCTCAGCTCGATCGCCGGCTGGTCAGCCGGCGCCATGACCCCCGCGCTGGCGCCCGCCCTCGCGCGTGAGCGTCCCCACGACGTGCCCGAGCGTTGGCGCGATCACCGGGAACAGCTCGCCGATCGCCTTTGGGTTGCCGGGGAAGTTGACGATCAGCGTCCGCCCGGCGATCCCGGAGACGCCCCGAGTGAGGATTCCCATCGGCGTGTACTTGAGCGACTCGGCGCGCATCGCCTCGGCGAACCCGGGGGCATCACGCTCGACCACCGCCCGCGTCGCCTCCGGCGTGACATCGTCGCGGGTGAAGCCGGTCCCGCCGGTGGTGAAGATCAACGAGATACCCGCGGCCGGCTCGCACAGCCGGCGTAACGCGGCCTCGATCGCGTCGCGATCGTCGGACAGGACCTCGGTCACGACGACCTCCGCCCCCGCCGCCGCCGCGTGCTCGGACAACGCCCGCCCCGAGAGATCCTCGGATTGGCCGGCGGCCACCGACGTGGAGATGGTCAGAATCGCGGTCTTCATCGCCGCGCCAGGTTAATGGCTCGCCCGCCGGGCCCCCGGCGCGGTCGGCGGACGCGAACCGACCCGGACCTAATCGTCAGCCGGCCGGCGCCAGAGCCCCGAGCGGCCTCCGGACTTCTCCAGCAGGGTGACCGAGGCGATCTCCGCGCCCCGCTCGATCCCCTTGACCATGTCGTAGACGGTCAGGGCGGCGACGGAGGCGGCGGTCAGGGCCTCCATCTCGACGCCCGTCGGACCGCTGGTGCGGGCCTCGGCCGTCAAGATGATCTCGCCGCCGGCGGAATCGATGCTCGCCTCCACTCCGACGAACGAGAGCGCCAGGGGATGGCACAGGGGGATCAGTTCCGAGGTCCGCTTGGCCGCCTGGATGCCGGCAATCCGCGCGACGCCGAGGACGTCGCCCTTGGGCGCGTCGCCCTCCTGCACCCGCCGCGCCGTCTCCGCGGAAACGCGCACGATCGCCCGAGCCAGGGCTCGGCGCTGAGTCGCTCCCTTCCCGCCGACGTCGACCATCCGCGCCCGACCGGAGGCGTCGAGGTGCGTCAACCCGCCCGCGCCGGACTGTTCGGTCACGTCCGCGCGGGGCTGTGGGTCTGCTGGGCGGCCGCGATCAGGTCGCGGACCGCCGCCGCGTCGCCCCCGCGCAACAACTCGATCGGATCGGGCTCGCCGTTGACGATCGACTCGAAGAACTCCTTGCGGTCTTGATAAGTGGGCAGCGTGCCCTTGGCCCAGCCGCGGACGTCGTTGAGCAGGATCGCCAGCTGCGCGTAGGGCTCGCCGAACAGCTCAGAGATCTCGCGCTTCATCCGCTTGGCCAGGGCGGGCGACGCCCCAGCGGTGGAGATCGCCACCGCCAGCGGGCCGGTGCGGACGATCGCCGGGAGGATGAAGTTGCACAGCGGGGGCACGTCGACCACGTTGACCAGCATCGCTCGCAGCTCGGCGTCGTCGAACACCCGGATGTTGATGTCGGTGTCGTCGGTCGCCGCGATCGCGATCAGGCACCCCTCCAGGTCTCCGGTCTCGTACTCGCGCTGCGCCCAGCGGATCGAGCCCTCGTCCGCCAGCGCGACTAGCTCCGGATGAGCGGTGGGCGCCACCAGGGTCACGTCGGCGTCGCAGGCCAGTAGCCCCTCGACCTTCTCCAGCCCGATCTCGCCGCCACCGACCACCAGGCACCGGCGGCCCTTCAGCCGCAGGCAGGCGATGTAGAACGGCGTCTCGAGCATGCCCTT
>JALYXK010000144.1 GCA_030947145.1 Actinomycetota bacterium | reverse complement strand
TGTAGTAGCGCGGGTCTTCCGGGCTCAGCCGGTAGTAGCTGGCGTTGTCGATGCCCTTGAACGACAGCATCGGGCCGAGATGGTTGCCTTCGGCCGTGTGGTTGAAGACCACGTCCATGATCACCTCAAGGCCGGCGCCGTGCAGTGCCTTGACCATCTGCTTGAACTCGCGCACCTGCTCGCCGCGAGTGCCGGCGGAGCTGTAGCCCGCGTGCGGCGCGAAGTACCCGATCGGGCTGTAGCCCCAGTAGTTGCAGAGGCCCTTGTCCACCAGGAAGCTCTCGTCGGCGATGTGGTGGACGGGAAGCAGCTCGACTGCCGTGACGCCGAGGTCGACCAGATATTGGATCGCCGCATCGGAGGCCAGGCCCGCGTAGGTCCCGCGGAGCTCTTCCGGAACGTCGGGGTGGCGCATGGTGAAGCCCTTGAGGTGGGTCTCGTAGATCACGGTGCTGCTCCAGCGCCGGCGCAGCGGTCGGTCTCCGTCCCACTCGAACTCCGGATCGATCACCACGCTGGACGGAATCGCCGCGGCGTCATCCTGCTCGTCGAGCTGCAGATCGCGATCCTCGCCGTTACCGGGTGGATAAGGCAGCGTGTTCGCCGCAGGCCAGTCCACCGCGCCGTCGATCGCCTTGGCGTAGGGATCGATCAGGAGCTTGTTCGGGTTGAAGCGCATTCCCTGCTCCGGGGCCCAGGGCCCGTACACGCGGTAGCCGTAACGCTGGCCGGGCCCCACTCCCTCCAGGTAGATGTGATACTGAAACACGGTGGTATCGCGAACGTCGTAGCGCCGCTCGCCGCCGTCCTCGTCGATCAGGCACAGCTCCACGCGGTCGGCGTGCTCGCTGAACAGGGAGAAGTTCGTGCCCTGACCGTCCCACGTGCTCCCCTGAGGGAACGGACGGCCTGGTCGAATGTCGTTCATCTACGTATCTGCGCTTTCCCGCGTGGGGGAGCTCCTCGCGGCTCGGATGTCGTGATTTGATCCGGCGTCGGCTACCCGGAGGATCGCCTGGGCAATCTCCCGGAACCCGGGGTCCGGGGCGAGGCGGGTTCGTGCGCGGCTCGCGCGGGTAGCTGACACCGATGACCACGGAAGACGACCGGCCGGTCCCCGACGTCGGGGAGCTTGGCGCCACCGAGCCGACTGGCCCAGCGTCCGGCGCCGGGGCCACACCGGACTCGCTGGATGAGCCGGGAACGCCGGACGCGCCGACACGCCGGGTCATCCGCCGCGGCGGATCCGCGCCGGCCCCAGACAGCCTCCCCGATGCCCCCGCCCCGGACACCGCGCGGACCTCCCCCGCCGGCGCCCCCAAGGCGATGATTCCCGCTCGCGAGGGCCGGCCCCGGGTCGAGGCGGTGCTGATGCGGGTGATCGCGACCGCCGGCATCATCGGTATCAGCGTGGCGATCGCCGCGGTCATGGGCTCGCAGCATTCCCAGGCCTGGCTGATCGGCCTGGTCACCTCGATCGTCTCGGTGGTGTTGGCCGCCGTGCTGTGGTCCTCTCGGCGCCTGTGAGCGGACGGTCAGGCGGCGGAGCTGGTTGCGAATCCATCGGCTGCGGGTAGAGGTTCGATATGACATCGATCATCAATGCCGAGGTTCCGAGTCCCGCTGCGCCCGAGGGGCCCATCGTCCCGACCGAGCCGGTGACCCCGATCGACCCCGATCCGGGTACCCCCGGGGCCCCCGAGCAGCCCGCGACCGTGCCCCCCGCGCAGGAGCCGAGCGCGCCGATCGCGCCGAACCCGGAGCCGTTCCCCGGGCCGGACCCGGGCCCGGTCCCGAACCCGGACCCAGTTCCCACGCCGCAACCGCCGACTCCCGGCCCAGACCCGGCTCCCGCGCCGCAACCGCCGAGCCCCGGCCCGGACCCGATTCCGGCGCCGAGTCCCGGTCCCGGAGCGCCGCCCCAGATCTAGGTCGCCGCCGGGGCGGGCGGCTCGCCTTCGCCCAGGTCCTCCGCGCTGGCGTTCTGTCTCAGCTGGTCGATCACCCGGCGCAGGATGCGCGATACCTGCATCTGCGAGACGCCCAGGGCCTCCGCGATCTCGGTCTGGGTCTTGTCCTCCCCGAACCGCAGCGACAGTACCTGCCGGTCGCGCTCGGACAACGCCCGCGCGGCCTCGGCGATGCTGAGCGCATCGTCGACCGACTCCAGCCGACTGTCGATCGCGCCAAGGGAAGCCCCGAGCGTGAGCGGCTCGTCGTCGTCATCCTCGGTCGGAGCGTCGAGCGAGACAGAGTGGTGGGCGGTCCCGGCCTCCATCGCCTCGAGCACCTCGTCCACCGTCCACTGCAGATGGGCGGCCAGCTCATCGACGCTCGGGGAGCGGCCGCCCGCCGAGGCCAGCGCCTGCTGGGCCTTCTCGACCTTCAGCGCCATCTCCTGAGCCCCCCGCGGTACGTGGACGGACCAGCCGAAATCCCGGAAATAGCGCTTGAGCTCCCCGAGGATCGTCGGCACCGCGAATGAGGCAAACGCGTTGCCCTGCTCGGGGCTGAACCGGTCGATCGCCTTCAGCAGTCCGAGATTGGCCACCTGCTGCAGATCGTCCATCGGTTCGCGCGCCCCCGCGTAGCGCCGGGCGAGGTTCCGGGCCAGCGGCAGGAAGTGGCCGACCAGCTGCTCTCGCGCATCGCGATCGCCCTGCTGCTGCCACCGGGTGAAGAGCTCATTCGTGTCCGGCGGCCGCATGAGGGTCATCATGGAACGCATACTAACCTGAACATTGTCCGAACTAAGATACTGTCTAACCATGCCGTTCGTCCCCAGGCACCGCCCAGGCACTTGCCCCGCCGGAGCCGGAGTTCGCTGACCTCGTGCCAGGCGATCCGGCGAACCTGCTGCGAGCGTACCGGCTGCGGGTGACTCCGCAGAGGCGAGCGATTCTCGGCGCGTTCCACGACCGTCCCGCCGAGCACCTGTCCGCCGACGAGGTCCATGCGCGGGCCAGCATGGTCGTCCAGGAGATTGGACGCGGGACCGTCTACGCCACCCTGGCCGAGCTGACCGAACTCGGGCTGGTCGTCGCCGTGGGCAGCCCCGAACCCGTGCGCTATGAGATAAACGTCGCTCCGCACGACCACTTTCGCTGCCGGCTCTGCCTGCGGCTGTGGGACGTCGATCTCGGCGCCCCGCCCCGGGATCCACCGACCGATCACGGATTCCTGATCGAACGGATCGTGATGTCGGCCGAAGGGCTCTGCGCCGAGTGCCGCGCCTACAGCCGCGGGCTGTCCGCCGGTGCCGCCGCGATGATTTCGAAGCCGCAGCTCGACGACGACCTGATCGGCTCCCTGGCCTGCGTGCGGCGCGAAAGTCCGCTCGGAGCTCTGCTCCTGGCGTGCTCTTCGCAGGGTATCGTGCGACTGGCTTTCGACGATCACGCCGACGCCGACGCCCTGAGCCGCCGAGCGAAGACCCGTCGGGGCGAACGCGGCGCTCGCAACCGCGCCGAGGCACTCGGCACGGCGCTGGAGAACTACTTTGGCGGCGGCCTCGACGCCGCCGAGGAAGTCGTCGATTGGGGCCGGGCCGAGGCGGCGACATCGGGCGCGCTGGAAGCCACCCGCGGAATCCCCTATGGCGAGCCTCGCTCCTACGAGCGTCTCGGATTCGAGATCGGCGCCTACGACTGCGGTTACGCGATGGGCAGTAATCCGATTCCCATGCTGCTGCCCTGCCACCGCGTAGCCCGCGGCAGCGAGCGGCCGGACGTTTGGGTCGGCGGAATCGAGCGCCTGCTGTTGATCCGGGAGCTCGAAGTCAAGTCGCTGGCCGCGACGCGCGCCTAGAGCTCGACCAGCTTGAGCCAGACCTCGCTGCGGGTCGGGAACGCCGGCATCGCGTGAGCTAACCGCTCGAGCGGTACCTCGCCGACCACGGCGATCGTGGCGGCATGCAGCCACTCGGCGATCTCGGTACCCGTGAAAGTGGCCCCGACCACGACTTGGCGGACCTCGTCGATGACGAACCGCGCGGTCCCGGGAGCCCCCCGGCCGATGAAGCTCGCGCCGGCGGTCGACCCCAGCTCGACGTCGACGACGCGTGCGCTGATGCCGGCTTCGAGTGCCTTCGCGAGAGTGTGTCCCACCGCCGCCACCTGCGGCTCGGTGAACACCACGCGGGGTGAGATCGGTCCGTCCGCGGTCGCCCGCGCCTCGCGATTCATGATCACCGCGGCGGCGACCCTGGCCTGGTACTTACCGGCATGGGTCAGCAAGGCCCGGCCGTTGACGTCGCCGATGGCGTAGAGCCAGTCGCGACCGAGCACGCGCATCTGGTCGTCCACGGTAATCGTCGCCCCGGGCTCGAGCTCGACCGTCTCCAGACCCAGCTCATCGGTGTGAGGGCGCCGTCCCACCGCCACCAGCAGTTCGTCGCTGTGCAGGACGGTCCCGTCCTCGAGCGTCAGCTCGAATTCCCCTCCCTGGCCTCGCGCGGCGTGCGTCGCCTGGACCCCGACGCGGACCTCGACCGCGAGCTCGGCGAGCGCCTCGGCGAGCTGCCGGCTGGCGAACGGCTCCTCCCGGGCGAGCAGCCGCGGCAGGGCTTCGACGAGGACCACCCGTGAACCGAGCGACGCCCAGGCCTGGGCGAGCTCGCACCCGACTGGCCCTCCGCCCAGGATCGTCAGCCGCCGCGGAACCTGCTTGGCGCCCGTCCCGGCCCGGTTGCACCACGGGGAAATGTCCGCCAGTCCGGGGATCGGCGGAATCGCCGCGCCGCTGCCGACCGCGATCACGACGGCGCGGCGAGCCTCGAGGCGCTGCTCGCCGACCTTGACCCGATGCTCGCCGTCGAGCCGCGCCTGGCCGCGCACCAGCGTGATTCCGCGCTCCTCGATCCACGGCAGCTGGACCGAATCGTCGAGGTCGTGGATCACCTCGTCGCGGCGTTTCAGCACCGCAGCCACGTCGAGGTCGCCCGATACCGCTCCCCGGGCGCCCGGCACCCGCGCTGCTTCGGCCAGCACCTGGGCGGGTCTCAGCAGCGCCTTGGACGGCATGCAGGCCCAGAACGAGCACTCGCCGCCGACCAGTTCGCGCTCGACCAGAGCCACGTCCAGGCCTTGCTCAGCCAGGCGACCGGCGCAGACCTCCCCGGCCGGCCCAGCGCCGATCACGATCACGTCGTACACGACGAACCCCCACCTCCGGCCGCGCTACTCGTCGTCGCGCAGTTCGCTCGAGTGTTCGAAGTCGGCTTCGCCCGACTCGGTCGCTGCCCGCGGGTCCTCTTGCACCCGCTCGGCGTCCTGGATCACGTGCCTGGCCGCATGCTGGTCACCGTGGCTGGCGTGCTCGATCAGCTCACGTTCGGCTTCCTCGAATCCCTCCGATTCGCCTTGGCCGGCCTCGGTCAGCGGACGCTGGGCCTCGCGGTCTCGTTCAGCTTTGTCCATGCTCACAGCCTACCGGTCCGGCTGAGTAGAATCGCCGCTTCGGGCGAAGGAACAGCAAACACCTCCCGCGGGCCCGGTAGGCTCGCCGCACCGCATGCACAACCACTTCCGCGTCGAGCTCCGTACAGAGGACCGTGCATCGGTGCTCGCAGTCAGCGGCGAACTGGATCTCGCCTGCACTCCAGAGCTGGAGAATCATCTTGCGCAGGTTTTTCAATCGGGGGCCAAGCTGGTGATCGTCGACCTCCGGGAGCTCGAATTCATCGACTCGACCGGCCTGAGCGTGTTGGTCAAGGCTGATCAGCAGGCGCAGGAAGCCGGATGCGAATTCGGGATCGTCAACGGCGGGACGCAGGTACGACGCCTGCTCAGTCTCACCGGCGTAACCGAGCGGCTGCGGGTCTTCGACGAGCCCGACGAGTTGCTGAGCGGAGGCTGACCTGGCGTCTCGACGGTCCCTCGTCGAGCGCCTGAGCCGGGGCGACGCGTCGATCTTCACCGAGTTGCTCGAGGTGCTCGCCGAGGCGGTGACGATCCGCGACCCGGAAGGGGAGATCGTCTACGCCAACCGGGCGGCGCTGAACAGCATGGGGTTCGGCTCGCTCGAGGAGCTACGCAGCCGCACGAGCGTTTCGATCATGGACGAGTACATCGTCGAGGACGAGCACGGTCGCCCACTGGCCATGCAGGACGTTCCGTCGGTGCGGATGATGCACGGGAAGCCGGCGCCGCCGCTGCTGATGCGGACCGTGCACAAAACGACTGGCGTGGAGTTCTGGCGGCTGCTGAAAACCACCGCCATGCGCGACGAGCGCGGCGAGGTTTTCGGGGCGATGACCGTGATCGAGGACGTGACCCTGGTCAAGACCGCCGAGGTGCAGACTCGGGTGCTGGCCGAGTCGGGCCGGATCCTCGCCTCCTCGCTGGACTATCAGCAGACGCTGGGCAACATCGCCGAGGTGGCGGTGCCTTCCCTCGTCGACTACTGCGGTGTCGACCTGCTCGACGACCAGGGCCGGCTCGAGCGAGTGGCCGCAGCGCACCGGACCCCGGCCCGGCAGGAACTCGCCGCCGGACTGGGCAACCTCGCGCCGCATTACCCCCACCCCGGCAAACCCGGCACCCGGGTGCTGGAGACGGGCATTTCCGAGTTGTTCCCCGCCGTCACGGACGCGGAGCTGGTGGCCGTGGCGCGCAGCGAGGAGCATCTGGCGCTCCTGCGGGCCCTGGAGATCAGGTCGCTGATGATCGTGCCGATGCGAGTGCCCTCGCACACGATCGGTCTGATGACCCTCGCCACCGCCGAGTCACGGCGCCGCCTGAGCGCCGGAGACGTCGACTTGGCCGAGCAACTCGGGCGCCGGGCCGCGGTGGCTGTGGAAAACTCGCGCCTGCACACGAAGCTGGCCGGGGTGGCCGAGACGCTGCAGCAGAGCCTGCTGCCCGACGAGCTCCCGGAGATCCCGGGATGGGAGGCCGCATCGCTCTACCGGCCGGCGCAGGCCGAGCAGCGGATCGACGTCGGCGGCGATTTCTACGAGTTCTTCGAACACGATGGAACCTGGTTCGCGATCATCGGCGACGTCACCGGGAAAGGCGTGACGGCGGCGTCGATGACCGCCCTGATGCGCCACGGTGCGCGCGTGGCCAGCCGGCTCGAGCCCCACCCCTCGGCGATACTCAGCCGTCTGGACGAGGCCCTCAAGCTGAGCTCCCGGCAGTCGCTCTGCACCGCCTTGTGCCTGTCCCTACACGACGACCACGTGATCATCAGCTCGGCCGGACATCCTGCCGCCCTCCTGGTTCAGCGCGACGGGACGGTGCGCCAGGCGCCGACTCCGGGCCCGCTGCTCGGGGCCTTTCAGGATGCCGAGTGGCCCGAGGAAACCGTCGCCGTCGCGCCGGGCGACGTGCTGATGCTCTACACCGACGGCGTGATCGAGACAGCAGGCGAAGTCGAGCGATTTGGCGAGCAGCGTCTGCAGGCCTTGCTCGCCGAGCACGCCGGCCAGGCTCCGTCGGAGCTGCTCTCCCACCTCGATGTGGCGCTCGAGGCGTTCCGGGCCGGGCCGGAGCGCGACGACGTGGCCGCGCTGACGCTCCGCGCGCTCGGCCCCGGCGCGTGAGGCTAGGGCGGCGCTAGATCGCGCTGGGAATCGGGGCGATCCTCGCGCTTGTCGCGCACGACGACCGACACCAGCTCGGCCACGCCATCGGACTGGACGGTGAGCCGATCGACCAGGCGGGCCAGCGGGAACGCGTGGGCTGACGGCGGCTCAGCTCCCGCCAGCCTGGCGCTGCTGCCGGTCACGAACGGCCCGATCGTCAGGTTCAGCTGGGCCGCGTCAGCGGCGATGGCGAAGCTGACGCCCTCCCGGACGGCGGATTCGGCGTGCGCGGAGATCTCGTCGGTGATCAGGTACAGGTCGGAGAAGCGGTCGAGCGAGAAGTTTGCCACCGCCGCCGCCGCTCTGGCCACTCGGCCCAGCACGCCGGAGAGCAGTTTCGCCGAGGACAGGGTGACGACCACGTCGCCGGTCAGCTGCACCGGCTCGCCGGGCGGGTCCACCTGCTCGGGTAGGTCCCACTGCTTGATACCGGCGCCGCGGTCCCCGAACTCCATCCGCACGGCGGTCCCACCCTCCGGGACGCTCTGGAACTCCGCCCGGTCGGCCAGCGCGCTGATCACGGCCAGACCCACACCCATGCGATCCTCGGCCGCCGATATCTGCTTGATTCCGCCGCCATGGTCACGGACAGTGGCTTGGAGCTCGTCGAGGCCGATCTCGAGTTCGACCACCAGCGGTCCCGGCGCGTCGGGGTAGGCATGGAGAACCACGTTGTTGCACGCTTCGCTGACCGCCGTCTTCAGGTCGTCGAGCAACTCGGGGTCGAGAACCAGCGTCTCGCCCAAGCCCGTGAGCATGCCTCGCACGAGCGTCACGCACGAGGGCCTACTCTCCAGCTCGAGCCGAATCGTTGAATAGGTCTGGGTCACTTCCACCGCGACAGATACCCGTTCCGCGAGATTCAGACACCCCACGTTAACCGCCGGGAGACCCAGCCGGATGGGCGCTTGGCGCCTGCTCAGCTCGGCGCCGGAGCGTCGGTCAGATCCTGCAGCTGAGCCACCGCTCGGCGCAGAATCCGGGAAACCTGCATCTGCGAGACGCCGATCAGCTCGGCAATCTGCGTCTGGGTGAGATCTTCGACAAAGCGGAGATAGAGGACCTTGCGCTCGCGCGCCGGAAGCTTCCGCGTTGCGGTGACGATCGTGACCCGCTCCTCGATCGTCTCGAGCCGCACGTCTTCCTCGCCCAGTGACTGAGCCAACGACCCGACTTCCCCTTCGCCGTCGTCCGTCGGGGCGTCGAGCGAAACCGAATGGTGGGCCGAGCCGGCCTCGAGCGCGTCAAGCACGTCCTCGACGCTCCACTCGAGATATTGGGCGAGCTCGTTCACGCTCGGCGAGCGACCCGAGCGCGAGGCCATCTGCTGCCGCGCCTGCTCGACCTTCAGCGCCATCTCCTGCGCGCCGCGGGGAACGTGCACCGACCAGCCCAGATCGCGGAAGTAACGCTTGAGCTCGCCGGCGATCGTCGGCACGGCGAACGAAGAGAAGGCGATCTCGCGAGTCGGGTCGAAGCGGTCAACCGCCTTGACCAGCCCGAGGCTGGCTACCTGAATCAGGTCGTCGATCGGCTCGCGCGCGCCGGCGTAACGACGGGCCAGCTTGCGCGCCAGGGGGAGGAACCGTCTTACGAGCTCGTCTCTGGCTCGAGGATCGCTGTGGCGGTGCCAGCGGAGAAAGAGCTCGTCGGAGTCAAGGGCCTCGTGCGTGATACGCGAGGGCTGCAGGGTGGTTGAAGCCGTTTGCATACGGATCTGGTACCCGCGGTCTGCGGCTTCAAACGCCGCCCCGGGAACGTTTCTCAACCTTTGAGTATCTCCGCGGAAAGCGTCCGCGAATCATCAATCCGGTCGTGATCCTGACGTTATCCCCCGATCGCTCGGGGGTAGGCCCGAGCCATGAATGTTCTAGTCCTGACCAGCGAGCCGATATCGGCCGCCCAGTTGCGCGAGGCCCTCGGCGGCGCGCTGGACCCCGCGCAGGACGCCCAGGTGATGGTCGTCGCTCCGGCGCTGCACGAGCATCGCCTAGAGTTCTGGCTCTCGGACGCCGACGATGCGATCGCCCAGGCCGACGAGGTCCGGCGCGAGACCGTCGCGAACCTCGGGGGATCTGGGGTGTCGGCCAGCGGGGACACCGGCGAGAGCGATCCGCTCGAGGCGATCGACGATGCCCTGAAGAGCTTTGCCGCGGACCGGATCGTGCTGTTCGCCCATCCGGCCGGCAAGCAGCTCTATCGCGAGGAAGTCGACGTCGAGGAGCTCACGCGGCGCTACGGCCTTCCGGTCGATCAGGCCACGGTCTCCGCTTAGTTCCAGCGAACCGGCGCTCAGCTGACCGACAGCTCGATCGCCGGCGAATCCTCTTCCCCGGCGAGCAGGTCGAGGACGGCGCGCTCGATGCGGGTGCGCGTGCGGTCCCCCGCGACGCCGAGCCCGTCGATCCGCTCGAGCGTGCTGCGGATCGTCCAGCCGGACCGGTAGCGGTCGAACACCCGCGGATCGATATAGGCGCGGCGGGCCACGGCCGGGGTATTCCCGAGCATCTCCGCGACCTCGCGGACAGCGCCGTCGATCGCCCGCTTGCGCGCGGTCTTGGTTCTCGCCTCGCGACCGCTCGCCGCCAGTGCCACCGCCGCCAGCACCGTGCCGTTCCAGGTGCGGAAGTCCTTGGCGCTGAAGTCTTCGCCCACGTGGCGCTTGAGATATTCGTTGACATCTTCGGCGTCGACACGCGCCCAGCTGCGCCGGTCTCGATACGCCAGGAGCTCCGGCGGGCCGCCCCGCCGGCGCTTGAGCGCTCGCACCACCGCCACGCAGTCGGGGTCGTCGATGGCATGGACCCGCCGCACCCCGCTCTTCGCCGGATAATCGAACGCCACGCCGGCGGGCCCGACGGTCACGTGGTCCCGCCCCAGGGTGGTCAGGCCGAGGCCACCGCCGCTTTCGGCGTATTCCTCGCTCCCGATGCGAAACAGGCCGACATCGAGCATCCGCACTGCGCAGGCCAGCACTCGTTCCCGAGTCAACAGGTCGCCGCTCAGATCGGCCGCCACGTTGCGGCGCATGCGGGGTAGCGCCTTGGCGAAGCGGAGCATTTTTTGAAACTTCTGGCGGTCGCGCTGCTCGCGCCAGCGCTCGTGGTAGAGGTACTGCTTGCGTCCCGCCGCGTCGATCCCCGTGGCCTGGAGATGGCCGAGTGGGTCGACGCAGATCCACACCTCCGTCCAGGCGGGGGGGATCGTCAGGCCGCGGATGCGCTCGATCATCTCCTCGTCGGCGATGCGGTTCCCGGCCCCGTCCAGGTAGGTGAACCCGCGCCCGCGCCGGACGCGTCGAACGCCCGGACCCGAGCAATCCGATCGCCGCAGCCGCGCGCGGCGCGGGGTTCGCTCCATAGTCGTTGTCGCCATCGTCGTCCTCTATTACCCCGGAACGGCGCGGTCACTCTCCTTCCCATCGCTTAGCAGCGCGCCTGGGGGTAAAGTGGGCCCATGACGCAAGTCGAGCGGATCGAGGAATGGCGGGGCGAGCCCGTGATCGATCCGGATGGGGAGCAGATCGGCAAGCTCGACGAGGTCTTCTACGACGCCGTCAGCGGCGATCCCCTGTTGCTGGCGGTCAAGAGCGGCATGCTCAGAAGCCGGTCGCGGCTGGTTCCGCTCGCCGGGGCGACGGTCGGCCGCGCCTATCTGCGCGTGGCCTTCCCGAAGGACGTGGTCGAGGCCGGAGCCGAGATGCCCGAGGCCAACGCCGTCGACTCGGCCACGATCGACGGCATCGAGTCGACCTACGGAGTGGTTCTACCGGACGAGCTCGAGCTGTGGAGCGCCAGCGAGATGCAGGCCCGCCGGGCCGAGGCCGAGGCCGCTCGGCAGCGCGCCGAGGAACTCGAGCGCGAGGCGGCGGCGAAGCTGGCGCAGAGCCAAGCCGCCAAGGAGCAAGCCGACGGCGCCGTTTCCGACGCGGACGCCGCGGGACGCGAGGCCGAGCGCGCCCAGCGCGAGGCCGCCGAAGCGCGGCGTGCCGCCGGCCAATACGAGGCTCCCTAGCTCGCCCGCCGGCGCCGCCCGTCCACCATCAGGGCGCGCAGAGGGGGACGCCGAGCCGGGCCGTCATGCCGATCAACTCTTGCTCGGGGACGGTGTCGGCCTCCACCAGCTCCAGCCTCCGCGAGTCATTCGCCGCGGCCGCCGCGCCCAGGCTCTGCAGATGGGCGGTGAATCTCCCCTCCGCCGCGATCAGCCGGTGCCACCGACCCGCCAACCGGCCCCGGGACCTGATCCTGAGCGCTCTCAGTTCGTTCGTCTTGGCTTCCGCGATGGCTGCCGATTGTCCAAGGTAGCCCGCCGCGCCGGCCAGGCCGGACTGCTGCGAGGGGGGCAGCATCGCCCCCGCCGCCGATTGCGCCCGCAGGCAGATCGCCTGGGCCCGCCTCACCAGCTGGCGGCGCGAGAGACCATTCGGGCTCTCGCCCCCGCAGCCGGAGACCGCGATGCACAAGGCCGCGATGGCGATCGGGTATCGGCTTGGCTGGCTCACGCGGATCGAGGCCGAATCTTGGCGCAGACCCGCCCGGGTGGCCTATCGCCCGCAGTAGGTTGAGGTCTTCTCATTACATAACTGAATTGGTAGACTTTGTTGAGATATGTACCCGGAGCTCTCCTACGTCGTCTGCGCGACGCCGCGCAGCGGCAGCACGCTGCTCTGCGAGTTGCTCAAGAGCACGGGCGTCGCCGGGCGACCGGAGGAGTACTTCGAAGCCCGTCCCCACACCGGCCTGCCGCCGCATCCCGGCGACTACCTCGATGGCCTCCCGCGCACGGGCGCGGGGATCAGGGACGATGAGACGCCGCCGAGCGCGCCCGACTACTCCTCGCTGGTCGGGCTGCGCAGCTACCGCGAGCACCTCGATCGGACCTTCGCCCTCGGCACGACCGGCAACGGTGTGTTCGCCACGAAGCTGATGTGGCGCAATCTGGACGATGTCCGCGCGCTCGCCTCCTCGCTGCCGGAGTACCGCGGGCTGTCGATCGAGCGGCTGCTCGATCGGCTGCTCAATCACCCCCGCTACGTCTGGATGATCAGACGCGACAAGGCACGTCAGGCCGTCAGCCTGTGGCGCGCGCTGCAGACGCGCAATTGGCGGCGTGAGCATCCGGACGAGGCGCAAACGCCGGACTCGCTGCGCTACAGCTTCGAGGGCATCGATCATCTGGTGCGCTCACTTCGGGCCGAGGACGAGCGGTGGCGGAGGTTCTTCGCCAGCAATCGCTTCACCGCGCTCGAGGTGGTCTACGAGGACGATCTCGAGCGGGACCGGATCGCCACCATGGATCGGGTTCTGGCGCACATCGGCGTCGAATCCCCCGCCGGTTGGACGTGCCCGGTGCGCATGTTCAGACAGGCGGACGAACTGACCGAGCGGTGGGTCGCCGCCTATGGGCGCGACGCGATGGCGGCCGCTCCCGTCGGCCGAGTCGGCGCCGCCCGGCGTTGAGACGAACCCCCGGTGTGGCTAGGCTGATTCGATGCCGTGCAACATCCTCTACCTGCATTCGCACGACACGGGTCGCTACGTCCAGCCCTATGGTCACGCGATCCCCACGCCGAACATCCAGTGGCTGGCCGACCAGGGGGTGATGTTCCGCAACGCGTTCTGCGCCGCGCCGTCGTGCTCGGGCAGCCGCGCCGCCTTGCTCACCGGCGAGTACTGCCACAGCAACGGGATGATGGGACTCGCCCACCGCGGCTTCTCGCTCCACGACTATGACCATCAGCTGGTGCGGGCCCTGGGGAGTGCCGGCTACCACTCGGAGCTGATCGGGGAGCAGCACGTCTCCGCCGATCCGGGGATGCTCGGCTACGACGTCGTTCATACGATCCCGGACACGAGCGTCAGCTCGGTGGCGCCGTCGGCGATCGAGGCGCTCCGCGGCGGGATCCCCGAGCCGTTCTTCATGTCGGTCGGGTTCTTCGAGACCCACCGGAACTTCTTTGCGCCGAGCTCGGTGCGTGACCGGGTGTACTCGCTGCCGCCGCCGTTCCTGCCCGACACGCCGGAGATCCGTGAGGATGTCGCCGCCTATAAGGCCAGTGCCCGGTCGCTGGACCACGGGGTCGGGGCGGTGCTCAATGCCCTGCACGAGACGGGCCTCGACGAGCGGACCCTGGTGATCTGCACCACCGACCACGGCTTGGCCTTTCCCACCGCCAAGGCCAGCCTGCTCGATCGCGGGATCGGCGTCTTCCTGATCATGCGCGGGCCGAGGTTCACCAGCGGCCGGGCGATCGACGCCCTGGTATCGCACGTCGACATCTTCCCGACGGTCTGCGAACTGGCCGGGATCGAAACGCCCGACCGGGCCGCGGGACGCTCGCTGGTTCCACTGGTCGCTGGCCGGGAAGACCCCGGGCTGCGCAGCGAGATCTTCTCGGAGCTCACCTACCACGCGGCCTACGAGCCGCAGCGGGCGATCCGCACCGAGCGCTACAAGTACATCCGCCGCTTCGACGACTACCCCTACCCGGTCCTGCCGAACTGTGACCAGAGCCCGAGCAAGGAGGCCTACCTCGCCCGCGGCTGGGCTCGCCGCAAGGTGCGCCGCGAGAGCCTCCACGACCTCTTCTTCAACCCCGGCGAGGGTCGCAACGTGATCGACGAGCCCGACTACGCCGACGTGCGCGCCGATCTGCGCGCCCGTTTGCATCAGTGGATGGTCGATACCTCCGATCCGCTGCTCGACGGGCCGATCGAGCCGCCGCCCGGAGCCCGGATCAACGCCCAGGACCAGCGCTCGGCCGACGAGCCGTGCCTGCCCGCGGCCGAAGCCGCCCCGGGCCGCGTCTAGGGCGCGGCCGCGAGCAAAGGGCGGGGATGACCGTTCAGCTGCGGGTCCGGCCGGCTCGCAACATCTCAAGCGCCTGCACGACGCGGCGCGCGCGGGTCTCCTCGCGCTTGGCCTCCTGGATCCAGCGCGCGTACTCCTTGCGGTGCGAGTAGGCCAGGCCGTCGAAGGCAACCCGCGCGGCAGGATCTCCGGCCAGCGCCATCGTCAGGGGCTCCGGCACCTCCACCTCCCGCTCGGCGGTGTCCAGCTCGAGCTCGACCTCTACCTGGTCCCCGGCCTGGGCGCCCGCACCCTCGCGGACCTCGCGGCTGAGCCCGAGCAGATACTCGCCGCGCATCCGCGTCACCGTCGTGCGCCACTCGTAGCCGTTGACCACCGCGCGCACCGGGAAGCGCTTGGCTCCCTCACCGATCGCGGCCACCTGGTCCTCATCGAGCACCACGGCGGCCGCCGGCCCGCGCGCGGTCAGCGTGGCGGTGAAGCGGAGCGAACCCATCAGGGGCGATGCTCGCACGTCAGCAATCCAGAATCCACCGGGGCGTAACCTTTGGCGCATCATTCGAAGCTCGGCACACACGGAGTAGGCAGGTCCACGCGAGAGGAAGACTGGACCAGGCCGGCCTGCGGGCGCAGCTCGAGCGCTCTCGCTGGTCGACGCGGTCGGACGGCCCTAGGCGGGGGCGAGGACCCTCGGGGAGCGTTAGCCGCAGACGCGGGTGACGGCGGCGATCCGCGTGCGCACCGCCGACAGCGCCCTGGCGTGCGTCGTGATGAACTGGTCGGGCTGTCCGCCGGGAACCGGACGGTCGGCCATAAAGGCGATCAGCGGGGGCCCGCCGTACGGTCTCCCGGGAAGCACGCCCGCGCCCTCGCCACCGCCGCGCGAAGCTGGGCCCCGGTCATCACGATCTCCGCCGGCGATCAGCCCCCCGCCGACTTGCAGACACCCGACGGCCAGACGCAGCCATTCGACGCCGTCGTGGACCGCCAGCAGCGCGACGCCGGCCAGGAACACCCCGGGCGGCTGGGCCCCGACATCTGCGTGTACAGATCTCCACCGTGAAGCATCAGGTGGCCGCTTAGCCCATAGACGCCCTCGCTGTATTCCCAGTAGGTGTTGTAGAGGAGCAGGTGCACCGCCACCAGGGTCGCCGCGCCGACTCCGACTCCCCACCACAACGCCTGCCGGCCATGCAGAGAAGATGGGGCCGGCATCCGGCCATTCCACCAGTTCTGCGCTCGGCGCTCGGCCTCCTGGTTCAGCCGATGACCTGGGCAGCACCCGATGCTCAGACGATGCGGTTGCGCAGTACCCCGATGCCGTCGATCTCGAGCTCGATCTCGTCTCCGCGGGCCAGCCACCGCCCGTCGCCGTGCTCGAGGATGCAACCGCGCCCGACCGTCCCCGACCCGATCACGTCGCCGGGCAGCAGCCCCGGCGTGTTGCGAGCCGCAGCCTCCAGCAGCTGCTCCCAGCCGAAGTACATTCCCCCGGTCCGGGAATCGGTCCGCAGCTCGCCGTTGACCCGCGCGGTCGCCCGCAGATCGAGGTCGGCGGGCAACTCATCGGGCGAGACCAGGGTCGGGCCGAGCGCGGTGGCGAAGTCCTTGCCCTTCGCGGGTCCGAGGCCGACCCGCATCTCGAGCGCTTGCAGGTCTCGAGCCGAGAAGTCGTTCATGATCGTGAACCCCTCAGGTCGCCCGTCGGCGCCGATCACGCAGGCCAGCTCGAGCTCGTAGTCGAGCGCCGCCGTGTCCGCGGGCATCGGCACCTCATCGCCGTCACCGTAGATGGCCGCGGGGTTGGAGAAATAGAACACCGGAGTCTCGTACCAGGCCTCCGGAACCGGCAGGCCGCGGTTCGCCCGTGCCCCCCGGACGTGCTCCTCGAACGCCATGAAGTCGCGAACCGAGGGGGGCCGGCCGTCGGGGTAGGGCCGCCTCATCGCCCGAAACCGTCCGCGTAGGGAGGCCTCATCGCACGAACAGGGTTGACAGGACGACCTCGGTCACGGTGCGGGTCACGCCGTCGGTCGCGCGGATGCGCTCGAGCGCGAGCTCGAGGCCCTTGGTGTCCGCGGCCATCACGTGCAGCAGCGCGCTCGCCTCGCCGGCCACGGTGTGGGCCGAGACCACGCCGGGCTCGCGCTCCACCGCGCGCTTGATCGCCTCCGCCGGCATGTTGCCCTCGCAGTACAGGTCGACGAACGCCTCGGCGTGCCAGCCGAACACCGGCGGGTCGACGATCGCCGCATAGCCGAGGATCACGCCGTCGCGCTCGAGGCGGTCCACGCGTCGCTTGACCGCCGGCGCGGTCAGGTGGACATGGCGCCCGATGTCCTGATACGAGCGCCGAGCATCCTCCCGAAGCAGCGCAACGATTGTTCGGTCAGTGTCGTCCATACCGCGGTGTTCCGGCGACTGCACGCAACAAATCGTCATTGTAAACCGCTAACCGACAGCCGATCATTGTCCGAGATGACAACTGACCAGCTCCCACGCCCCGCTCCGGCCGCGGCCGACATCATGCCCGTGCACGGGATCGACCATCTCGAGTTCTTCGTCGGCAACGCGGCGCAGGCCGCGTTCTACTACACGCATGCCTTCGGCTTCACCCTGACCGCCTACTCCGGCCTGGAGACGGGCAGCCGCGACCGCGTTTCCTACGTGCTGGAGCAAGGTCGCATCCGGCTGGTGCTGACCGGGACGCTGACCGGCGAGGACGAGATCGCCGAGCACCACAAGCGCCACGGCGACGGCGTCCAGTCGATCGCGCTGAGCGTGCCGGACGCCGCCGCCGCCTACGAGCACGCCGTGGCCCACGGCGCCCGCGGACTGCAGACCCCGTACGAGCGCTCCGACGAGGACGGACACGTCCGGCTCGCATCGGTCGCGACCTACGGCGAGACGCGGCACGTGTTCGTCGAGCGCGGCGGCTATTCCGGCGTCTTCCTGCCCGGCTACGAGGCGCGCGGGACCCGGCGGGTGGGGCCAGCATCAGGCGACGGCCTGCTGGTGGGCATCGACCACGTGGTCGGGAATGTCGAGCTCGGGCACATGAACGAATGGGTGGGCTACTACGAGCGCGTGTTCGGTATGACCGAGCTGATCCACTTCTCCGACGAGGCGATCTCGACCGAGTACTCGGCGCTGATGTCAAAAGTGGTAACCGACGGTTCCGGACGGATCAAGTTCCCGATCAACGAGCCCGCCCAGGGCAAGCGCAAGTCCCAGATCGAGGAGTACCTCGACTTCTACCGGGGTGCCGGGGTGCAGCACATCGCGGTTTCCACTACCGACATCGTGGCCGCGGTGACCGAGCTGAGCCGGCGCGGCGTGGAGTTCCTCCCGATCCCCGAGTCATACTACGCGGACGTGCCGGAGCGGATCGGGGAGATCAGCGAGGACGTGGCCGATCTGCGCCGGCTGGGGATCCTGGTCGACCGGGACGATGAGGGCTACCTGCTCCAGATCTTCACCACGGCGGTCGGCGACCGGCCGACGGTGTTCTTCGAGCTGATCGAGCGACACGGCGCGCGCGGCTTTGGCGAGGGCAACTTCAAGGCATTGTTCGAGGCCCTGGAACGCGAGCAGGACCGGCGGGGGAACCTGTAGCCATGCGCTACGAGCGCCGCGGAGCCCTCCCCGCCAAGCGCCACATCGCCTTCCGCGAGAACGGCACCCTGCTCACGGAGGAGGTGATGGGCTTTGAGGGGTTCTCGGGCAACGAGTCGATCCTCTATCACCTGCAGACCCCGTGCCGGGTGACCGAGGTGGGCGCGTTTGAGCCGATCGAGCGGGAGGAGTGGGTCCCCCCCGCCCACACCCACCGGCTGCTGGACTCGCGCGGGATCGAGCGCTCTGGGGATCCGGTTCGCGGCCGGCGCCTGCTGATGTTCAACGACGACGTGGAGATTGGGATCTGTGCGCCGAACGAGGCGCAGGACTACTTCTTCCGTAACGGCGAGGGGGACGAGGTGATCTTCGTCCACGCCGGCACCGGCGAGCTCGAGACCAGCTTCGGAACGCTGCCCTATCGCGAGCACGACTACGTGGTGATCCCTCGCGGCACCACCTACCGGTTCCGGCCCGCGGGCGACCAGCTGTGGCTGACCTTCTTCACGCCCGGGGAGATCGAGACGCCGAACCGGTACCGCAACCGTTACGGACAGCTGCTGGAGCACGCGCCCTACTCGCATCGGGACTTCCATCCACCGGGAGAGCTCGGCACGCACCGCGAGCGCGGTGACTACGACCTGATCGTGCGCGTGCGCGGCGGCTACCAGCACTTCAAGCTCGACTACCACCCGCTCGACGTCGTGGGCTGGGACGGCTACGTGTATCCGTACACGTTCAACGTCGATGACTTCGAGCCGGTGACCGGCCGCGTGCACATGCCGCCGCCTGTGCACCAGACCTTCCAGGGGCCGAACTTCGTGATCTGCTCGTTCTGTCCGCGAATGCTCGACTGGCACCCCGACGCCATCCCGATCCCCTACAACCACTCCAATCTGCAATCGGAGGAGATGATCTACTACGTCTCCGGAGAATTTGGATCGCGGAAGGGGATCGACGTGGGCTCGATCACACTGCACCCGTCGGGTCTCCCCCACGGCCCGCAGCCCGGCCTGGCCGAGCAATCGATCGGCGCCAAGTTCACCGACGAGCTCGCGGTGATGTGCGACACGTTCCGACCGCTGCGCCTCACCCCGCTGTGCCAACAGCTCGACGACGGCGCTTATGCGCTGTCGTGGGCGGCGGACGCGCCGAGCCCGACCAACGGCCGGCTCAGCCCGGCGGGAACCCCGGCGAGTCAGGCATAGCCTATGTTCGAGGAGGGTCAGCTCTACGCTCCCGTAACCACCGGCGCCGACGGCGAGGTCACCGTTCATCTGGCCGATGACCACCCCGGCTTCGGAGACCCCGAGTACCGCGCCCGGCGCAACAAGATCGCCTCGCTGGCGCTCGGGTGGGAGCCGGGGCGACCGATTCCGCAGGTCGATTACACCGACGAGGAGCAATCGGTCTGGCGCACGGTCTGCCGAGAGCTCGCCGTCAAGCACGAGCGCCTGGCCTGCGCCGAATACCGCGACGCGATGCGCGGGCTCGCCCTGCCCGCCGATCACATTCCCCAGCTCGACGAGGTCGGAACGCGGCTGCGCCCGCTGAGCGGCTTCGAGTATCACCCGGCCGCAGGACTGGTTCCATTCGACGAGTTCTACGGCTCCCTGGCCGACGGGGTCTTCCACTCCACGCAGTACGTGCGCCACCACGCCCGGCCGCTCTACACCCCTGAGCCCGACCTGATCCACGAGGTGATCGGGCACGCCGGTACGCTGGCCAGCCCGCGACTCGGCGAGCTGAACCGGCTCGCCGGACGCGCCGCGCGCCGCCTGGAGACCCGGGCCGGGCGCGACTTCTTCGCCAAGGTCTTCTGGTTCACGATCGAGTTCGGCGTCGTGCAAGAAGGCGGCGAATTGCGCGCCTACGGGGCCGGGCTGCTGTCCTCCTATGGCGAGATCGACGAGTTCCGCGGGGCCGAGATCCGCCCCCTCGAGATCGCCGAGATGGGCGTGCTCGAGTACGACATCACCAAGTACCAGCCGATCCTCTTCGCCGCCGACGGGATCGAGCAGCTGCTCGACGTGGTCGGCGGATTCTTCGCCGACTGCGACGACTCCGCCCCCGCCCGGTACGCCCGCCGGGGCACAGCGGCCGCTCACTAGCAGGCC
>JALYXK010000139.1 GCA_030947145.1 Actinomycetota bacterium | reverse complement strand
CGGGTGGTTGGGCCGGTCGGTGACGATTTCGGCGATGACGAGATCGCGGTCCTGGCAGACCGCGGCGTGCAGACCGCGGACATCGAACGGGTCGCCGGGGGCAAGACCTTCTTCTGGAAGGGCGTCTTGACGGCGTCGAACGCGATTGAGCCGACTACGGTGACGGACATGGGCCCGAGGCTAGTGGATCACCTGGGCTCACGCCGCGCCGAGCGCAACCCTGACCCGCTCGCCCTCCGGGTCTAATAGCGGCTCACGCGTGAGCTCGCCGGGGACCCAGCGGCCGAAGCTGTCGATCTCCACCGCGGTGCCGATGTCGTGCTCGGCCGGCAAGTAGGCATAGGCGATCGAGCGCTGCACCGTATAGCCGTAGCCGCCGCTGGTCACGCGGCCCAGGATCTGTCCGTTCACCCGGACCGGCTCGTTGCCGAGCACGACCGACCGCGGATCCTCCAGCACGATGCAGCGCAGCCGGCGGCTCGGCTCGGGATCGAGCGCATCGGCGCCGATGAACGGCTTGTCGGAGCGCACAGCGAAGCCCAGCCCGGCCTCGTAGGGCGTTTCGTCCGGCGTGATGTCGGCCGCCCACACCCGGTAGCCCTTCTCCAGCCGCAGCGAGTCGATCGCCCGGTAACCGCAGGCGGTGAGGCCATGCGGGCGGCCGGATTCCCACAGCGCCCGCCACAGACCGGCGCCGTACTCGGTCGGGCAGTAGAGCTCCCAACCGGGCTCGCCGACGAAGGTCACCCGCAGCGCCCGCACCGGCACGTCGCCGATCGTCAGCTCGCGCATCCGCATGTATCCGAAGTCCAGGGGCTCGGCGCTGAGCGGCGAGAGGACCTCGAACGCCCGCGGCCCCCACAGGGCAAAGCAGGCCCACGACGCGGTGACGTCGCGCAGCGCGACCGAGCCGTCGGCGGGCAGATGCCGGCGGATCCAGCTCGCGTCATGATTGCCGAATGCCGTCCCGGTGACGATCTGGAACAGCTCCGGCCCGATCCGGGTGACCGTGAAGTCGCACTCGATCCCGCCGCGCCGATTGAGCATCTGGGTGTAGGTGATCGCGCCGACCTCGCGAGCCACGCGGTTGTCGCACAGCGACTCGAGCAACTCGGCCGCGCCCGGCCCGGAGACCTCGAGCTTGCTGAACGAGGACTCGTCGAACAGGCCGGCGGCCTCGCGCGTGGCCCGGTGCTCCACACCGATCGCCGGTGACCAGTGCTCCCCCGCCCAGCCCCGCGGCCGCAGCTTGTCGTCCCCCCCGACCGCGTTGCTCTCATACCAGTTGACCCGCTCCCAGCCCGACTTCTCGCCGAACGCGGCGACGTGCTCCTGATGCCAGGGGTAGGCGCTCGAGGTCCGCAGCGGGCGACCGGCCTGGCGCTCGTGCCCGGGATAGCGGATGTCGTAGTAGGTCTCGTAGACCTCCTGCGCGCGCTTCAGCGTGTAGCCGGGGGACCGGTAGTGCGGGCCGAAGCGGCGGATGTCCATCTCCCAGGTGTCGACCGACGGCTCCCCCTCGAGGATCCACTCGGCCATCAGCTTGCCCATCCCGCCGGCCCCGGCCAGCCCGTGGGCGCAGAATCCGGCGGCCACGAACAGTCCCTTGACCTCGGTCTCGCCGAGACAGAACTCGTTGTCCGGAGTGAACGCCTCGGGGCCGTTGATCAGGCGCGTGACCTTGACGTCGGTCATGGCCGGCACCCGGCGCGAGGAGTTCTGGGCGATCTCCTCGAACCGCGGCCAGTCCTCCTCCAGCAGCCGGCCGTTGAAGTCGGCGGGGATCCGGTCCAGCCGGTGCTCGTCGAGCGCCCAGGGCGCGCTGCGGCGCTCGTAGCCGCCCATCACCAGGCCGCCGCCCTCCTCGCGGAAGTAGATCAGCAGGTCGGGATCGCGCAGGGTCGGCAGGTGCTCGCCGGCGGTCCAGTCCTCGCGAAACGGCTGGGTGACCAGATACTCGTGCGCGAACGGAACCACCGGGATCCGGACCCCGGCCAGGCGCCCCAGCTCCGCCGCGAACATGCCCCCGGCGTTGACGATCACCTCGGCCTGCACCTCGCCCCACTGCGTCCGCACCCCGGTGGCGCGGCCGGCGACCACGTCGATCGCGCTCACCCGGGTGTGGGTGAAGACGCGGCAGCCACCGGCCCGCGCCCCGTCGGCCAGGGCGTAGGTCAGCAGCGACGGATCGAGGTACCCGTCGGTGGGCAGATACGACGCGCAGCGGACGCCGTCGGTGACCATCAGCGGGAACAGCGCCTGCGCCTGCTCCGAGGAAATGAGCTCGAGCGGCAGCCCGAACGTCTTGGCCCAGGCGACCTGGCGCAGCACCTCCTGCTCGCGCTCGGGCGTGCCGGCCAGCCGGATCCCGCCGCATTCCACCCAGCCGCAGTCCAGGCGGCGGTAGAGCTCGACCGAGTCCATCATCATCCGGGTGAGCGTGACGCTCGAGCGCAGCTGGCCGACCAGCCCGGCGGAGTGAAAGGTGGAGCCGCTGGTCAGCTCGCCCCGGTCCAGCAGGATCACGTCGCGCTCGCCCGCTTGCGCGAGGTGATAGGCGATCGACGCTCCCCCGACGCCGCCGCCGATGATCACGATCCGGGCGCGGGCCGGGAGCTGCCGGGGCCGGGGCATCTACGACGGGGCCCCTAGGTCGGGGTCGGCGTGGGCGGCGGCCAGCCAGTCCGCCAGGCGCGGGTCGGCCGCCGCCACCCGCAACCGCTGGAAGTGCGCTTCCGCGTAGGCGGCGAAGTCGAAGTCGAGCTCGGAGATCGCGCCCTGGATCACGCCCC
>JALYXK010000089.1 GCA_030947145.1 Actinomycetota bacterium | reverse complement strand
TGCTCATAGGAAGCAACCTACCCCCCGGCGATCACCGGCCAACCCGGATTGCGCGGCGAGTGGGTGGCACGCGCCGAGAGCCCGGCGCTGGACTTCGGAGTCCAGCGCCGGGCCTGTTCGCTACGGTTCAGGCCGCGGCCGGCACCACGCCCGGCTCGAGGGCGACCGACAGGACCTCGTCGATCGTCATCGCCATATGGAACTTCATCGCCTCCCGCACCTCTTCGGGAACCTCGTCGAGGTCTCCGCGGTTGCGCTCGGGCAGGACCACGTCGGTCAGCCCGGCGGCGTGAGCCGCTAGGACCTTCTGCTTGAGGCCGCCGATCGGCAGCACGCGGCCTTGGAGGGTGACCTCGCCGGTCATCCCCACGGTGTGGCGCACCGGCCGCCCGCTCAACAGGGAGGCCAGGGCGGTTACCATGGTCACACCCGCACTCGGTCCGTCCTTGGGAATCGCTCCCGCCGGGACGTGCACGTGGAACGAGCGCTCCTCGAACGTGCTCGGGTCGATGCCGAGCTGCTCGGCGTGGCCGCGGACGTAGGAGAGGGCGATCTGCGCCGACTCCTTCATCACGTCCCCGAGCTGCCCCGTCAGGGTCAATCCTGGACCACGGGCTACGCCCGCGGTGCCCCCGGGCATAGCCGTCGCCTCGACGAACAGCACGTCGCCGCCGGCGCCGGTCACCGCCAGCCCGGTTGCCACTCCGGGCACGGCCGTCCGGATCGCGGACTCCTGGAAGTGCCGCTGGCGTCCCAGCGCGTCGCGGATGCCCTCGATGTCGACCACCACCGGTGCCTCCGAGGCACCCGAGGCGATCTTCGTCGCGGTCTTCCGCAGCAGCGTTCCGAGGTCCCGCTCGAGCTGGCGTACGCCGGCCTCGCGCGTGTACTCGGTGGTCACCAGGCTGATCAGCTCGTCGGAGATCTCGACCTCCTCGGGCCGAAGCCCGTTGCGCTCGAGCTGACGAGGCCACAGGTAGCCCCGGGCGATCGCCGCCTTCTCGGAGGTGGTGTACCCGTCGAAGCGGATAACCTCCATCCGGTCAAGCAGCGGACCGGGGATCGTGTCGGCCACGTTCGCCGTGGCGATGAACAGCACACCGCTGAGGTCGAGCTCCACGTCCAGGTAGTGGTCGCGAAAGCTGTGGTTCTGAGCGGGATCGAGCACCTCGAGCAGGGCCGAGCTGGGGTCGCCGCGCCAATCGGCGCCGACCTTGTCGACCTCGTCGAGCATGATCACCGGGTTCATCGTCTCGGCATCGCGCAGCGCCCGCACCAGCCGGCCCGGAAGGGCGCCGATGTAGGTGCGGCGGTGGCCGCGGATCTCGGCCTCGTCGCGGACGCCGCCGAGCGACATCCTCACGAATTCGCGTCCGGTCGCCCGGGCGATCGACTCGCCGATCGAGGTCTTGCCGGTCCCGGGAGGGCCGATCAGCGTCAGGATCGCTCCCGAGCGCCTGTCCTCCTTGATCCCGCGCTCCTCGCGGAGCTTCTTCACCGCGATGTACTCGACGATCCGGTTCTTGACGTCGTCCAGCCCGGCGTGGTCCTTGTCGAGGACCTCGCGCGCGTGCTTGGGATCAAGCCGCTCCTCGGAGTTCTTGCTCCACGGCACGGCAATCAGCCAGTCCAGGTAGGTGCGGATCACGCTCGACTCGGCGCTCTGCTCGCCCATCCGCTCGAGCCGGCCCAGCTCCTTCTCAGCCTGCTCTTTGGCGTGGTCGGGCATTTCCGCCGCCTCGATCTTGGCCCGGTACTCCTCGGCGACCGAGCCCTCGTCCTCGCCGAGCTCCTTGCGGATCGACTCCATCTGCTTGCGCAGGAAGTACTCGCGCTGCTGCTTGTCGGCGCCCGACTGGACGTCGTCGCGGATCCGGCGGCGGACCTGCATCTCGGCCAGGCGGTCGCGTTGGTACTGCAATGCCAGCTCGAGGCGCCCGGTCACGTCGGTGGTCTGAAGCAGCTTGACCTTCTGCTCGTAGGTCAGATCGGGGGCATAGCCGCTGGTGTCGGACAGCGGGCCCGGTTCGCTGATGCTGCGCAGGAACGCGGAGATCCGGCCATCGTCGCCACGGAGCTCGAGGAGCTCCTCCACGACGGCTCGGTATTCGCGCTCGAGGTTGCGCGTGCGGCCATCGACCGGCGCGTCATCGGGCCGCTCCTCGACCTCGACGAACAGCCGTCCGTCGGGCATCGTGTGAGCGGCGCCGGCGATACCACGGTGAAGTCCGGTGACCGAGTAGGCGCGCACGCCGCCGGGCAGGCGGACGCTTTCGGTGACCTCGGCGACGGTGCCGACCGAGGTGAATTCGTTTTCGTGACGGGGCACGAGCAGCACTCGCTCTTCGTCGCCGGCATCGATGGCGAGCGTCAGCGACATGCCTGGAAACACGACCACGTCGTCCAGGGGAACTAACAGAAGACGGCTCATCAAGTCTTCACTTTCGATAGTTACTTACGACAGATAAGCGAAGGATATCAGGTCATACCCCTCTGCCGAACGCGCGATCTCAGTTCAAGCCGCTGAGATTTTCAATGGCGCCGAATGGAGGCTAGGGGCGAGCTCAATGGTAGCGCGCGAGGGTCTGGACTCCCGGGATGCCGGGGGAGCGGGGACGCGCAGGCCGGGGCACTGCCGGGCGGGCGGCCATTTGCCAAGATGAGCTCATGGCTCCACGACGCAGTCCGGGCGAAGAACCCGCACACGACGTGCTCGCGGCCGAGGCGTTCGCGATGCCGGCGGCCGATCCTCGCCTGCGCGACGAGCCGGCCCACGACGTGCTCGCGGCCGAGGCGTTCGCCGTGCCGTCAGCCGATCCGCGCCTTCACGACGAACCGGCTCACGACATCCTCGCGGCTGAGGAGTTCGCGATGCCGGCCGCCGACCCCGCGCTGCACCACGGCCCAGTGGTCCTGCCCGATGATCCGACCGGGATCGTCGAAGCCCACGACGTACTGGCCGCCGAGGAGTTCGCGATGCCAGCCGGCTCGCCGATCGGGCTCGACGGAGTCCCCGAGCCGACCCGCGGCCCCGCCTCGCGTCTCACCCGCGCCGTGGCCACCGCGATCACGGCCTACGCGCTGCTGCGGCGCCTGCGCCGCCGCTGACCCGCCGACCGCTCAGCGCTTGCGCTTGGGCGAAAGCAGATCGGTGATCGTGGCCTCGGCCATCTCGGCGGCGAAGCCGATGGTCTCCGACAAGGTCGGATGCGGATGGATCGTCAGTCCGAGGTCCTCGGCGTCGGCGCCCATCTCGATGGCCAGCACGGTTTCGGCGATCAGGTCACCGGCGCCGATGCCGACGATTCCGGCGCCGAGAACGCGCCGGCTCGCCGGCTCGATCAGCAGCTTGGTGAGCCCCTCCGCGCGGGCCAGCGAGAGGGCGCGGCCCGAGGCGGACCAGGGGAACACGGCCTTCTCGTACTCGACGCCCTGCTCGCGGGCGGCGACCTCCGTCAGGCCCATCCAGGCGACCTCGGGGTCCGTGTAGGCCACCGAGGGGATTGCCCGGGGATCGAACTCGGCGCCTGGATCGCCGGCGATCACCTCGGCGGCCACCTTGCCTTCGTGCGCCGCCTTGTGCGCGAGCATCGGGCCCCCGACGATGTCACCGATGGCGTAAATCCCGGAGACGTTGGTGCGCTGCCGGCTATCGACCGGAATGAACCCGGCGGAGTCGACCTCGACGCCCGCCGCGTCGGCGCCGATCTCCCGGCCGTTGGGCTTGCGGCCGACGGCGACGAGGATCGTGTCGAAGATTCTCGATTGGCCACCGGCAAACTCAGCCTTGAGCCCGTTCTTCTGCGCGCGCACCGACTCGACGCTCGTGCCGAGCAGGATCGCCTCGTAGCGGCCCTCGATTCGCTTCTGCAGCGGACGCACCAGGTCCTTGTCGCAGCCCGGGATCAGCTGGTCGAGCATCTCGACGACCGTGACGCGCGAGCCGAGCGCGTGGTACACCGTCGCCATCTCGAGCCCGATGATCCCGCCGCCGATGACCAGCAGTCGCTTCGGCACGTCGCCGGGCTCGAGTGCTCCGGTGGAGTCGATGATGCGGGGATCGTCGGGCAGGAACGGCAGCGTTGCGGCCTGGGAGCCGGCCGCGATGATGCAATTCTCGAAGGCGATGTTTCGGCCCCCGACCGTGACCTCGTGCGCGCCCGTGAGCCGAGCCTCGCCCTGGACGACCTCGACCTTGCGCTGCTTGGCCATCCCGGCCAGCCCGCCGGTCAACCGCTCCACCACCGAGGACTTCCAGGAGATCAGCGCATCAAGGTCGAACTTCGGCTTTCCGAACGAGATCCCATGTGCGCCCATCTCCTCGGCTTCAGCGACCACTCGCGCGGCATGGAGTAGCGCCTTGGACGGGATGCACCCCACGTTCAGGCAGACCCCACCCAGCGCTGCGTACCGCTCGATCAAGACTGTCTTCAGGCCCAGGTCCGCCGCCCGGAACGCCGCGTTGTAACCGCCCGGGCCGGAGCCGATCACCACGACCTGAGCGTCGTGGTCACCCGATGGCTCGGCGGGCCTCGACGGGGAGGCGGAAGCGGCCGAGGCAGGGGGGGCGGAGTCGTCATTCGAAGCGGCCGAGGCTGGGGGAGAGGAAGAGGAGGAGTCGTCATCTGAATCCTCCGCGCCGTCGGCCTCGAGCACCAGCAGCACGCTGCCCTCGGACACCCGGTCGCCGACCGCCACGCGCAACTGTGTGACCACACCGTTCGACGGCGCCGGTACGTCCATCGTCGCCTTGTCGGACTCGAGCGTGACCAGCGGATCCTCAGCCGCGACGGTGTCGCCGGCCGCAACGTGGATTTCGATCACGGGGACGTCGGTGAAGTCCCCGATATCGGGAACGCGCACCTCACCCGTCGCGCTCACAGGTTGCTCCTCACGAAAAGTCGCCCCGGCGAATTCTCGGAGCCCCGCAGGCGCCGCTCACAGCAGGGCTCGTCGGAGATCGCTCAGCACGCCGCCCAGATGCGCGACGAATCGGGCCGCCGCGGCGCCGTCGATCACTCGGTGGTCGTAGGAGAGCGACAGCGGCACCATCAGCCGCGGCTTGAACTCCGAGCCGTCCCAGACCGGCTTGATCGCCGAGCGGGTGACGCCCAGGATCGCCACCTCGGGGGCGTTGATGATCGGGGTGAAGCTCGTACCGCCGATCCCGCCCAGGCTCGAGATCGTGAAGGTGCCACCACTCATGTCGCCCGAGGACAGCTTGCTTTCGCGGGCCTTCCCCGACAGCGCGGTCAGCTCGCGCGCGACCTCGACCAGCCCCTTCTGGCCGGCGTCTTTGATCACCGGTACCACGAGGCCGCCGGGCGTGTCGGCGGCGAAGCCGATGTTGTGGTAGTGCCGGCGGACCAGCTCGCCGCCATCGAGCGAGGCATTGAAGTCGGGAAACTCCTTCAGCGTCACCACCGACGCCGCGATCAAAAACGAGACCATCGTGACCTTGACTCCGTCGCCGGAGAGCTCCTGATTCAGCTGCTTGCGCCACGCCTCGAGGTCGGTGATGTCCGCCTCGTCGTTGTGCGTGACGTGGGGGATCATCACCCAGTTGCGGGCGAGATTGGGTGCCGAGATCTTCTGGATCCGGGAGCGCTGCACCCGCTCGACCGGGCCGTACTTCTCGTAGTCCACCTTCGGCCACGGGGCCATCTCCAGACCCGGAATCGATCCACCGGAACCGCCGCCAGACGTATCCGCGGAAACGTTTCCTGCCGTTCCGCCAGACTGCCTGAAGGCCTGAACGTCGTCCTTGGTGATGCGGCCCTTGCGACCACTGCCGCTCACGCCGGCCAGTTCGATGCCGATCTCCCGCGCGAACCGCCTCACCGCCGGGCTGGCGTATATGGGACGGGCTTCGCCCGCCCTGGCGAGTTCGGGACGGGCTTCGCCCGCCCTAGCGAGTTCGGCCTGGCGGCCGAACTCGGGGCCGCCGCCATTACCCGTCTCCTCTGGCTCCTCCGGGGGGGCCGGGGTCTCCGGGGCGTCCTGTTCTTCCGCGGCCTCGGCGCCGGAGAGCGGCGCGGACGTTGCCTCGACCGCGTCGGCGCCACCCTCGGGTGCCGGCTCCAGCGTCATCAACTCCGCCCCCTGCGAGACCCGGTCGCCGACCTTTACCTGAATCTCCTTGACGGTCCCGGGCGATGGCGCCGGCACGTCCATGGTCGCCTTATCGGACTCGAGCGTGACCAGCGGATCCTCGGCCGCGACGCTGTCGCCGACCGAGACCAGGATCTCGATGATCGGGACGTCGTCGAAGTCCCCAATATCGGGCACCTTCACCGAGAGCGCTTCAGCCGTGGTCATACGCTGGTGGGGATCGGCGACTCGGGGTCGATCTCGTACCGCTCGATCGCCTTCGCCACCGCCCGCGCCTCGACCTCGCCGGTCCGGGCCAGCGACCGCAGCGCGGCCACCGTCACGTAGTGGCGATCGACCTCGAAGAATCGCCGGAGCGCCCGGCGCGAGTCACTGCGTCCGTAGCCGTCGGTCCCGAGCACGTGGTAATCGGCGGGGACCCATTGCCGGATGAGGTCAGGAAAGGTGCGGATGTAGTCGGTCGAGGCGATCACCGGCCCCCGCCGGTCGGCCAGGCGCTCGGTCACATAGGCGGTGCGCGGCGGCTCGAGCGGGTGCAACATGTTCCAGCGCTCCACCTCGATCCCATCGCGGCGCAGCTCGGTAAACGAGGTCACGCTCCAGACATCGGCGACGACGCCAAAATCGGACTCGAGCAGCTCGGCCGCCGCCAGCACCTCACGCAGGATCGTGCCGGAGCCCATCAGCTGGACGCGCGGCTTCTTCGAGCGCTTAGAGCCCTCGCGCAGGAGGTACATACCGCGCAGGATCCCCTCGCGGGCGTCCTTGGGCATCGCCGGATGGTGATAGTTCTCGTTCATCAGCGTCAGGTAGTAGAAGACGTCCTCCTGCTCCCCGACCATCCGGCGCAGGCCCTCCTGCACGATCACCGCAATCTCGTAGTTGTAGGCGGGATCGTAGGCGCGGCAGTTCGGCACCACCGAGAACAGCACGTGACTGTGGCCGTCCTCGTGCTGAAGCCCCTCACCGTTCAACGTCGTCCGACCCGCCGTCCCTCCGAGCAGGAAGCCTCGCGCGCGGCTGTCGCCCGCGGACCAGATCAGGTCGCCGACCCGCTGGTAGCCGAACATCGAGTAGTAGATGTAGAACGGGACCATCTGCACGTCGTGGGCGCTGTAGGACGTGCCGGCGGCGATGAACGAGGAGATCGAGCCCGCCTCGGTGATGCCCTCCTCCAGGATCTGGCCGTGCTCGTCCTCCTTGTAGAACGACAGCTGCTCGGAGTCCTGGGGCTGGTACTGCTGACCGAAGGGGGCGTAGATACCGACCTGACGGAACATTCCCTCCATCCCGAAGGTCCGCGATTCGTCGGGGATGATCGGAACGACGTGACGGCCGAGCTGCTTGTCGCGCAGCAACGCCGCGAGCACGCGGACGAACGACATCGTGGTCGAGATCTCGCGGTCGCCGGTGCCCTCCAGCTGGGTGGAGAACAGGTCCAGCTCGGGCACCGGCAGCGCGGCGGCCCTCTGGCGCCGGGACGGCAGAAAGCCCCCGAGCCCCTCCCGGCATTCACGCAGATACTGCATCTCCGGGGAGTCATCCGGTGGCTTGAGGTACTCGGCGTCGCGGACCTGCTCGTCGGTCAGCGGCAGCTCGAAGCGGTCACGGAAGGCCAGCAGCGCCGCCTCGGTCATCTTCTTGGCCTGGTGGCCGACCATCTGCCCTTCGCCAGAGACGCCCATCCCGTAGCCCTTGATCGTCTTGGCCAGGATCACCGTCGGTTGATCCCGGTGCGCGGCGGCGGCGTGGTAGGCGGCATACACCTTCTGCTGATCGTGGCCGCCCCGGTTGAGCAGCCAGATGTCCTCGTCGGACATGTCCTTGACCCGTTCCAGCAGACGGGGGTCACGGCCGAAGAAGTGCTCGCGGACGTAGGCGCCGTCGCGCGACTTGAACGTCTGGTAATCGCCGTCGACGCAATCCTCCATCACCTTGCCCAGCGCGCCGTCGGTGTCCTGGGCCAGCAAGGGGTCCCACCGCGACCCCCAGACCAACTTGATCACGTTCCAGCCCGCCCCACGGAAATCCGACTCGAGCTCCTGAATGATCTTGCCGTTGCCCCGCACCGGGCCGTCGAGCCGCTGGAGGTTGCAGTTGACCACCCAGATCAGGTTGTCGAGCCGCTCGCGTCCGGCGAGGCCGATCGAGCCCATCGACTCGGGCTCGTCCATCTCGCCGTCGCCGAGGAAGGCCCAGACCTTCCGGCCCTCGGTCTCGGCCATCCCGCGCGCCTGCAGGTACTTCATGAACCGCGCCTGGTAGATCGAGGTGATCGCCCCGATGCCCAGCGAGACGGTCGGGAACTGCCAGTAATCGGGCATCAACCACGGATGCGGGTATGACGAGAGCCCGGCGCCGCCGACCTCCTGGCGGAAGTTGTCGAGCTGCTCTGGGCTCAGCCGCCCTTCGAGGAACCCGCGGGCGTAGTTGCCCGGGGAGGAGTGACCCTGGAAGTAGACAAGGTCGCCTCCGTGATCGGCGCCCGGCGCATGCCAGAAGTGGTTGAAGCCGACTTCGTAGAGGGTGGCCAGCGACTGGTAGCTGGCGATGTGGCCGCCCAGCTCGGAGGAGACCTTGTTGGCGCGGACCACCAGGGCCATCGCGTTCCAGCGGATGATCGATCGCAACCGGCGCTCGATCGCCGGGTCGCCGGGCAGCTTGGCCTCGCGCTCGGGGGGGATCGTGTTGACGTACGGGGTGTTGAGGCTGGCGATCGGGCCGGTGCCGGCGTGCTGCGCGCGCTCGACCGCGCGGGTGAGGATCTCCCGGGCCCGGTCGGGTCCATCGTGGGCGACGACGGCATCGACTGCCTCCAGCCATTCCGTCGTCTCTACCGCGTCGATATCCGCAGCTGCACCGTTGGTGCTGGGGGTTTGGACTCGATCCGTCAATGCCCTACCTACCTATATACCGGTGGCCGTGAACGTGGCTTGACTATACCCTCGGCCGACTCCCCCACCCGGGGGGTTTTGGTCACCGCCCGGTCCGCTACGGTCCGGAAGGATGGCCCTGCGTGAGCTCGATCAACCTGCCGGGGCGCCGTGGGACCGGCCGCTGGCCGGAGCCGTGGACCAGCTCGTGGTGCAGTCGGAAGCGCTGGACGGAAATCCACTTGGAGATCCGCCCCGCCGGCCGCTTTACGTCTACCGCTCCCCTGGTGTCGCTCGCGGCGACGCGCGTGATGTGGCGTCGATCTACGTGATCCAGGGATTCACCGGCCAGGCCGACATGTGGCTGTCCCGTAGCGCGTTTGAGCCGACGATGTTCGAGCGGATCGACGCGGCCTTCGCCGCCGACGGGTGCCCCGATGCCGTCGTTGTCTTCGTCGACGCCTGGACCTCGCGCGGCGGCTCGCAGTTCCTGAACTCCACCGGTACCGGGCGCTACCTCGACTATCTCTGCGACGAGGTGGTGCCGTACGTCGATCAGCGCTACCCCACGGGCGCCCACCGCGACCGCCGCGGCCTGTCGGGGAAGTCGTCCGGTGGCTACGGCGCGATGGTCGCGCCGATGCTTCGCCCCGATGTGTTCGGAGCACTGGCCTCCCACGCCGGCGACGCGCTGTTCGAGTGCTGCTACCTGCCCGAGTTCCCGACGATCGCGCGCGCCCTGCGCGACGACTTCGAGGGTTCGCTCGAGGTGTTCCACCGGCGCCTGGCCGCCAGCGACCACTTCGACTTCGCCCGTTTCGGAAAGCCGTTTGAGATTTACGGCTACGCCTCGGCGTACTCTCCGGATCCCGATCGCCCGGGTGAGGCGCTGATGCCGTTCGAGATCGACACCGGCCGCCTCGTGCCCGACGTCTGGGAGCGCTGGCTCGAGCATGATCCGGTGCGGATGGCCGCCGGGCACGCGGAGGCGCTCAGCGGCCTGCGACGGATCTATCTGGACGCCGGTCGCAGCGACGAGTATTTCCTGGACTTGGGCGCGCAGGCCTTCTCCAACGAGCTGAGCCGTCTGGGCGTCGAGCACACGCTGGAGCTGTTTCCCGGGGGGCACGGTGGCATCTCGTATCGCTACCCCGGGGCGATCCGCGAGCTCGTGCTGGCGCTCTCCGCCTGAGCGCGATTGACGAACTTGCCCGATCGCGCCGGCGGTGCGATGCTAGCTGCGTGGCGCTCAGCACCGAGGACGAGCTCGCATTCGCCGGCCCCGGGACGCTGGCCAAGCTGGTGCGCGATCGCGAGGTTCATCCCCGCGAGTTGGTCGAGCTCTCCCTGCGGCGGATCGAGGCGCTCAACCCCCAGCTGAACGCCTTCCGCGTGACGCTGGCCGAGCAGGCGCTGGCGGCCGCGGAAGAGCCAGCGGACGGGCCGCTGGCCGGCGTACCGGTGGCGGTCAAAGATGATCTGCCGCTGGCCGGTGAGGCGATGACCTGGGGCTCGCGGGCGCCCGCGGTCCGCCAGCCGGCGGACGCCGAGGCGCTGAGAAGGCTGCGGTCGGCCGGCGCCATCCCGATCGGAATCACCAACGTGCCGGAGCTGATGATCTTCCCGTGGACGGCGAGCGACGCCA
>JALYXK010000088.1 GCA_030947145.1 Actinomycetota bacterium | reverse complement strand
GCTCGGGTGGCGGCGATCGTGGCCACCCCGCCGAGCGCCTCCTCGGCCAGGCGCACGGCCTGCCCGGCGCGGGAGTGACGCGCGAGCGCCGCCTCGACCGGACCCTGGGCGAGCCGGGTGAACGGGCCGCCGGCTCGCGCCCAGATCGGCGAGATCGTGCGCGGCCGCTTGACGATCGCCCGCGCGATGATCCCGGCGGCCTCCTCGGTGCTCATCCCGGGCACGCGGGTCCAGATCGGGAACGGGCCGAGCATCGGAGAGCGCACGAGCTGAAGGTGAATTGAGGTCGCGGTCACGCCGTCGGCACGGATCTCGGGGGCCACACCGCTGAGCCAGGTCTCGAACGCCGACTTGGATGCGATGTAGGCGCTCCAGCGCAACGGCGGGAAGTCGACTCCCATCGTCGAGACGTTGACGATGTGGCCGCTCCGGCGCTCGCGCATCGACGGGATCAGGCCCAGCAGCAGCCGTACCGGCCCGAGGTAGTTGACATTGATCGTGCGCTCGAAGTCGTGGAAGCGGTCATAGGACTCGGAGATCCAGCGCCGGATCGACACGCCGGCGTTCGAGACGACGACGTCGACGTGGCCGTGGCGCTCGAGCACGGCGTCGGCGAGGCGCCCGGCCTGGTCGGTGTCGGCCAGGTCGCAGGGGTGCACGAACGCCTCCGCTCCAGCGGCCACGATCTCGTCGCGGACCTGTTCGAGCAACTCGGCTCGCCGGGCCACCAGCAGCACGCTGGCGCCGGCGGCGCCGAGCCGCAGGGCCGTGGCCCGCCCGATGCCGGACGAGGCGCCGGTGACCAGCACCACCCGTCCGGACACCGCCTGCCGCAGGCGCTGATCGCTGACGCCGGCGCTGGTGGCCCCGATCAGCAGCCGCAGGGGACGGGGAAGCAGCTCGCTCATTTGCGCCGCATGACCCGCTCCATCAGCGGGAGCTTGATGGCATGGGGGATGTACTGGGCGGCGCGCATCGCCGTGCGCACCTGGAGCCCCGGAACGATCACGCGCGCCCCCGCGTCGAGGCCGTCGATCCCCTCGCGCGCGGCCTGCTGCGGGGTGATCCAGGCCGGGCGGGGCACCGAGCTCTCAAACGAGTCGCCGCCGGCCACCGACCAGCCGGAGATCTCCCAGAAGTCCGTGCTGACCGGACCCGGGCAGATCGTGCTGACGGTGATGCCCTTGCCCTTGTACTCGGCGTGCAGAGCCTCCGACAGCGTCTTGACGTAGGCCTTGGCGGCCGAGTATCCGGCGGAGTACGGGAGCGGTTGCATGCCGGCGGTGGAGGCGACGTTGAGAATCGCTCCGCGGTGGCGCTCCACCATGCCGGGGAGGAAGGCCAGCGTCAGGGCCACCGGCGTCTCGACCAGCACCCGCACCTGGTCGAGCTCGCGCTCCGGATCAGACTCGTGAAATGGTCCGTTGGTGGCGAACCCGGCGTTGTTGACCAGGATCTCCACGTCGAGGCCGAGCTTCTCCACTCGGCCGGGCAAGCGACCGCGCGAAGCCGCCTTTGACAGATCGCAGGAGATCGTTTCGGCCCGGACGCCGTGGGCGTCGGCCAGCTCGGCGGCGAGCGCCTGCAGGCGTTCCTTGCGCCGAGCGACCAGGATCAGGTTGTGTCCGCGGCCGGCGAGTTCGTGGGCCACGGCCGCGCCGATTCCGGCCGAAGCGCCGGTGACCAGTGCGGCCGAAGATGGGGAGGGCTGAGGGAGGCTCATGGGGTCACGGTACCCGGCTCGCTCGCCGAAAGCGCGGCTGTGGAACACTGCCGCGCGTGTCGGTGCAAGTCAGCCCCGTCCGCGGGCCACGCGAGCTGCGGGCCTTCGTCGCGCTGCCGTTCCGCCTGCACGCCGGGACGCCGTGGGTGACACCGCTCAAGCTCGAGCGCTATCTGTTCCTCAGCCGCAGGCTGAACGCGTACTTCAAGCACGGCGAGGCGGAGTACTTTCTTGCCCGCCGGGGCGAGAAAGTGGTCGGCCGGATCACCGCCCAGGTCGACCGGGCGTTCAACGAGTTCCACGCCAGCCGGTGGGGGATGTTCGGCTTCCTCGAGTTCGAGGACGACGCCGAGGTGCTCGATGCGCTGCTGGCCGCCGCGGGCGCGTGGCTGCGCCAGCGCGGCTGCGACCGGATCATCGGCCCGATGGACTTCCAGATGAACGATGAGAGCGGGGTCCTGATCGAGGGCTTCGAGCTCGAGCCGATGATCAAACAGCCCTGGCACCCGCGGTATTACCAGGAGCGGTGTGAGGCCGCCGGGCTGACCAAGGCGATGGACCTGCTCATGTGGCACCTGCACATCGCCGACCGCTCGAAGATGCTGCCGATCCTGCCGCAGCTGGCCGAGCGTTCGCGGACCAAGCACGGCATCACCTTGCGGAAGATGTCGCGGCGGCACCTGCGCCGGGAGCTCGAGGGATTCGCCCAGGTGTACAACGCCGCGTGGTCGCGCAACTGGGGCTTCGTGCCTTACTCCAAGGAGGACCTGGACGCCTACGCGCTCGACCTGCAGCTGGTCTACGAGAAGGACTGGTTCATGGTCGCCGAGATCGACGGCAAGACGATCGCGATGGCGATCACCGTTCCCGACATCAACCAGGTGCTGCGCAAGATGAACGGCCGCCTGCTGCCGCTGGGCTGGTGGCACTACCTGAACAAGGGCAAGATCATCGATCGGGTCCGGGTCGGGTTCCTGGGCGTGCTGCCCGAATATCAGCACACCGGGGTGGCCGCGGCGCTGTATGTCGAGCACTTCGACGTCGCCGAGCGCGGTCCCCGCAACCAGGGCGAGATGGGCTGGATCCTCGAGACCAACAAGTCGATGAACCGGGGGATGGAGGCGATGGGCGGGCGCGTCGTCAAGCGCTTCCGCGTCTACGATCTGCCGGTCTAGCCCGCTAGCGGGCGTCGCCGAACAGGAGCAGCGTGGCGGTGCTGACCGGCTCGGCGAGTGCGGCCAAGCGCTCGACGCCGCCCTCCAGCACTCGGCTGCGGATCAGCTCGTCCACGCCGCCTGAGTGGAGCTCGAACACCGCCCGGGGCAGTTCGGGAAGCGAGGGGTCGACCTGGCGGGCGCGCTCGTGGATGCGCCGCGTGCGGTCGCTGAACAGGGCGAGTATCTCGGCCCGCCGGGAGAGGGCGGCCGGCCCGGCGGCCAGGACCTCGACGTGCAGCGCCCGGGCGAAGGCGGGCTCGCTGGCCAGCACCGCGAGGTAGGTGCGCAGATCCGACCGGACGTGTGCGCGCCAGTCCTCGCCGGAGTCCAGCGCCTCCCAGGCCAGTTGCATCTGCCCGAGCACGAACTCGACCCCGTAGTCGAAGGCGGCGATGAAGCAGGCCTCCTTGTCGGGGAACTGCTCGTAGAACGTGCTCCGGGACACGCTGGCCCGGTCGACGATGTCGGCGACGGTGGCGGCGGCGTAGCCCCGCTCGGCCACGACCTGCGCGATCGCGTACAGGAGGCGTCCCCGCTGAGACTGCTTCACCGCCTCGCGGCTGAGCCGGTGGCGCCCGCTGGGGAGACGATCCAGCGGCTGGACGGGAAACGAGCCTGAGCTGTGGCCGCCCCCGCGGTTCGAGGACACGCGGATCACGTACTGGAGCGTACAGGGCTCCCCCCGAACGGGGGGAAGACCTGGGGCGCCCTGTACCCGTGTCCAGGCCAGCGCGTAGGTTGATTCGCATGCCCGCGACCGCGATCGTGTTCCCCGGCCAGGGGAGCCAAACTCCCGAGATGCGCGACGACGTCGAGCGTACCCGGCCCGACCTGCTTGCGCTGGCCGCCGAGATCGTCGGCGAGGACCCGTTCCTGCGCGTGGACGACGGCACCGGCTTCGCCCAGCCCGCGATCTTCTGCGCGAGCCTGGCCGGCTTCGCGACGCTCGAGCGCCCCGACGCCGAGCTGATGGCCGGGCACTCGCTCGGCGAGCTGGCGGCGCTGGTCGCCGCCGGGGCGCTCAGCGAACGCGACGGCCTGCGCCTGGTGGCGCTCCGCGGCAGGCTGATGCAGGAGGCGGGCGAGCGCGCCGGGGACGGCGGGATGCTCGCCCTGCTCGGTCGCGGGGCCGCCGACCATGGTGACGAGGTGGCGGCCGCGCACGGCCTGGCGGTGGCCAACGACAACTCCCCCCAGCAGGTGGTGCTCTCCGGAGCGCGGGACTCGCTGCCCGCCGCCGCCGCGTCCGCGAAGGAGCTCGGCCTGCGGGCGCTCAATCTCCCGGTGACCGGCGCGTTCCACTCGCCGATGATGGCCTCGGCGGTACCGGAGTTCGAGGCGGCACTGGCACGGGCGGAGATCGCCGCGCCCCAGATCACCGTGTTCTCGGCGGTCACCGCCGAGCCGTTCGACGACATCCGCCTGCGTCTGGCCCAGGCGCTGACCCGGCCCGTGCGCTGGCGGGAGACGATGTTGGCCATGCACGAGGCGGGCGCCGAGCGCTTCGTCGAGGTCGGACCCGGTCGCGTGCTCACCGGCCTGGCCAAGCGGACCCTGCGCGACGTGGAGCTCATCAGTGCTTGAGGCTGTTCGCGTGGGGGGCGATCAGCTGGGGAAAATCGCCCCGGGGGCGATTCCCCCGCGCTTCATGAACCCACCGGCTTCGGCGCAGCGCACGGCGGCGATCCTGTCGGTGTCGACGGCGCTGCCGTCGGCCCGTTTGACCAGCGCCGACCTGGGTGCCCGGCTCGGGCTGAGCGAGGACTGGATCCTCTCGCGCACCGGCATCCGCGAGCGCCGGCAGGCGGGGCCCGATGAGCGCCTGACCGACTACGCGACCCGCGCGGGAGCAGCGGCTCTGGCCCGGGCGGGCGTGCCGGCGTCCGAACTCGACCTGGTGATGGTGGCGACGATGACCCCCGACGAGCTCACGCCGAACACCGCCCCCCAGGTTGCCCACGCGCTCGGCGCCGAGCACGCCGGAGCGCTCGACGTCGGGGCCGCCTGCACGGCGTTCCTGTCCGGGCTGGCGCTCGGGGCGGGTCAGATCGAGAGCTCGCGCGCCGAGCTCGTGCTGCTGGTCGGGGCCGACTTCATCACCCGGATCACCGATTACCAGGACAAGCGGACCGCCCCGCTGTTCGCCGATGCGGCCGGAGCTGTGGTGCTCGGGCGCGGGGATCGCGGCACCGGGGCGATCGGCCCGATCGCGCTCGGCTGCGACGGTTCGCACGCCGCGACGATCACCGCCACGCACGCCGAGCGCAAGCTGCGGATGGACGGGCCCGAGGTGTTCCGCCACGCGGTGGCGCGGATGTCCGAGGTCACGCTGCAGGCGGTGGCCCGGGCCGGTCTGACCCTCGACGAGATCGACCTGTTCGTCTACCACCAGGCCAACGGCCGGATCACCCGGGCCCTCGGGGAGCGGCTCGGACTTGCCCCCGCCCTGGTGGTCGACTGCATCGAGACCCTAGGCAACGCCTCGGCCGCGACCCTGCCCGTCGCGCTGGCGGCGGCCGAGCAGGACGGGCGGTTGCGCTTCGGGTCCCGGGTGCTGGTCAGCGCCTTCGGCGCCGGCTTCACCTGGGGCGGCGGCGTCCTCGAATGGGGTGGGGGGGCAATCGGTGCCTGACCCGAGCCGTAATGGCTGCGCGCTGGTCACCGGCGCCTCACGCGGGATCGGTGCGGCGATCGCCCGGGCGCTGGCCCGCGACGGCTGGCCGGTCGGGGTCAACTACCGCGCCGACCGCGACAGCGCCGAGCGCGTGGTCGCCGAGATCGAGCAGGCCGGGGGCCGCGCCGTCGCGCTGGCCGGGGACGTGGTGGCCCCGGAGGCGCCGGATCGGCTGTTCGCAGAGCTCGAGGCGGCGTTCGAGGCCCCGGTGCTCGCGCTGGTCAACAATGCCGGAATCAGCCGCGACAACCTCACGCCGTCGCTGGGCGACGACGAGTGGTCCGCGGTGATCGACACCGACCTCTCGGCGGCGTTCCGCTTCACCCGCCGGGCACTGAAGCCGATGATGCGGGCGCGGTCGGGCCGGATCGTCAACGTCGCCTCGGTGGTCGGCCTGCGGGCGAACGCCGGTCAGGCCAACTACGCGGCGGCCAAGGCCGGGCTGATCGCGCTGACCAAGACGGCGGCGATCGAGGTCGCCCGCCGCGGCATCACCATCAACGCGGTCGCCCCGGGATGGATCGAAACCGACATGACCGCCGGCGTGTCCTCGGACCTGCTGGCGTCCGTGCCGGCCCGCCAGGCCGGCACCCCCGAAGAGGTGGCCGCCTGCGTACGCTTTCTCGTCTCCGATGAGGCGAGCTACGTGACCGGCGCCGTCCTGAGCGTGGACGGCGGGCTGGCCGCATGAGCCACCCATCCAATTAATCGAGAAAGGAACACAGCCAAATGGCCACAGTCACCACCGAGCAGGTGCAGGAGCGAGTCGGCGAGGCGCTGGCGAGCTTCGGGCCCGATCCCAGCCAGATCACTCGCGAGGCGACATTCGAGGAGCTCGACATCGACTCGCTGGATCTGGTCGAGCTGGCGCAGATCGTGGAGGACGAGTACGGCGTGGTGCTCAAGGGCGAGGACATGAAGGAGCTCAAGACCGTCGGGGACGCCGTCGACCTGATCGTGGAACGGGCGGCCTAGCCGAGGGTGGAACGCGTGGAGCCCGTGAAGAGAACAGTCGTCATCACCGGGATCGGTGCGGTCACGCCGCTCGGTGTCGGCGCGCCGGTGCTGCACCGGCGCTGGGCGGCCGGTGAGCTGGGGATCGCCGACGGGGCCGGCGCCTGCCGGGACTTCGAGGCCAAGGAGTTCCTGTCGATCAAGGAGGTGCGCCGCCTCGACCGCTTTTCGCAACTGGCCCTGGTCGCCGCTGCTGAGGCGGTCGCTCAGGCCGGCTGGGACGGCGGGCTGCCTTATGACCCGATGCGCGTCGGTTGCATCGTGGCCACAGGGATCGGCGGGATCTCCACCGTCGAGGTCAACCACGACGCGATGCGCCAGCGCGGCGCCGAGCGGGTCTCGCCGCTGGGCGTCCCGGGCTACATGCCCAATGCCGCCGCCGCCGCCGTATCGATGAAGCACGGCCTGCAGGGGCAGATGTACGGCATCGTCTCCGCCTGCTCGGGCGGCGCCCACGCGCTCGGTTCCGCGCTGCGGATGATCCAGTACGGCGATGCCGATGCCGCGGTGGCCGGCGGCTCCGAGGCGACCTTGACCGAGTTCGGCTTTGCCTGCTTCAACGCCATGCAGGCGCTCTCGCCGACCGGGACCTCGCGCCCGTTCGACGCGCGCCGTGACGGCTTCGTCATGGGCGAGGGAGCAGGGATCCTGGTCCTGGAGGAGAAGGACGCCGCCGTGGCGCGCGGCGCGCGGATCCTGGGAGAGCTGGCCGGATACGGGTCGACCTCCGACGCCCACCACCTGACCGCGCCGGAGCCCACCGGCCGCCCCGCCTCGCGGGCGATCGGGTTGGCCCTGGCCGACGCCCGGGCCACCCCCGATGACGTCAGCTACGTCAACGCCCACGGCACCTCGACTCAGCTCAACGACGCGGCCGAGACCAACGCGCTCAAACTGGCCCTGGGCGAGCGCGCGCATGCGATCCCGATCTCCTCCACCAAGTCGACGATCGGGCACCTCCTCGGCGCCGCGGGTGCGGTGGAGGCGGTGGCCACGGTCGAGGTGCTGCGCTCGGGCGTGATCCCGCCGACGCTCGGCTACGAGGTGCCCGACCCGGCGCTCGATCTGGACTACGTCCCGGGCGAGGCACGCGAGCTCGGGGCCAACGGCGGCCCCCCGGTGGCGATCTCGAACTCGTTCGCCTTCGGTGGGCACAACGTCTCGCTGGTGCTGCGGGGAGCAGCCTCACCCGCATGAGCGCCACCGTCCTGCGCGAGCCCGCGCGGCGGCTCGATCCGCTGGAGCGCCTGCACGCGCTGTGCGATGAGGGCAGCGTCCAAGTGCTGCGCTCGCGCGTGACCTCGGCCCGGCCCGGGGCCAGCCCGGCCGCCGGCGACGGGGTGGTGGGGGCCACCGGGCTGGTGGCCGGACGGCCGATCGCCTGTTACGCCCAGGACGGCTCCTACCTCGGCGGTTCGCTCGGCGAGCGGCATGCCGACACGATCGTGCGCGTGTTGCAGACCGCGGAGCGGGCCCGGATTCCCGTGGTGGCGTTCGTCGAGTCCGGCGGCGCGCGGATGCAGGAGGGCACCGCGGCCCTGGCCGGCTACGGGCGGATCTTCCGGCAGACCGTGGCGCTGACCGGGGTCGTGCCGCAGCTCTCGGTTGTCTCCGGAGCCTCGGCCGGGGGCGGGGCCTATTCGCCGGCGCTGACCGACCTGATCGTGATGACCGAGGACGCGGCGATGTTCCTCACCGGTCCCGGCGTCGTGCGCGACGCGCTCGGCGAGGAGATCGATGCCGCAGCGCTCGGCGGCCCGCGAGTGCACGACCGCAACGGCGTCTGCCAACTGGTCGAGCCCGACGAGCTCAGCGCCGCCCGCCGGATGCGCGAGCTGCTCGGATATCTGCCGTCGGCCGCGGGCGATCTCCTGCCCCGCGCTCAGGCGCGGGAGCCCGCGCTGGCCGATCCCGGCTCCGTGGTGCCCGGCGAGCCGCGCCGCGCCTACGACGTCCGCGCCGCGCTGCAGGGGCTGATCGACGCCGAGTCTCTGCTCGAGCTCTCGCCCCGGTGGGCCCGGAACCTGGTCACCGCGTTGGCCCGGATCGACGGGCGGCCCGTGGGAGTCGTGGCCAACCAGCCGAAGTATCTGGGCGGAGTGCTCGACGCCGAGGGCTCGGAGAAGGCGGCCCGGTTCGTCGGCTTCTGCGACTCGTTCGGCCTGCCGTTGGTGGTGGTCGTGGACACCCCCGGGTTCATGCCGGGCAGCCGTCAGGAGCGGGCCGGCGTGATCCGCCATGGCGCGGCTCTGGTCCGGGCCTTCGCCTCGGCCCGGGTGCCGAAGCTCACCGTCGTCTTGCGGAAATCCTACGGCGGTGCCTACATCACCATGAACTCACGCGACCTCGGCGCCGATCTCGTGCTGGCCTGGCCCGACGCCGAGCTGGGAATCATGAGCGCGCGGGCCGCGGTCGGGTTCGTGCATCGCCGCGAGCTGCGCCTGGCCGACGACCCCGAGGCCGAGCGTCGGCGCCTGGCCGACGCCTACGCGGTCGAGCACCTGCGGGCCGACGCGGCCGCCGCCGCGGGCTTCGTCGACGAGATCATCGAGCCCGGCGAGACGCG
>JALYXK010000068.1 GCA_030947145.1 Actinomycetota bacterium | reverse complement strand
GCGTCTACAAGTGCTGCGGCTTCCCGATCATCACGATGAACAAGCACGCCTCGCTCAGCATGGCCGGCCGCCACCTCGGCGACGCGATCGACGCCGAAGCCGACTGCCTGGTCGTGCCCTGCCCGCTCTGCCACCTCAACCTCGACCTTCAGCAGCCCGCGGCATCCAAGGTCGTCGGCCGCGAGCTCGGTCTGCCCGTGCTGCATCTTCCCCAGCTCATCGGCCTGGCGCTCGGGCTATCGCCCAAGGAGCTGGGGATGGGCAAGCACGTCGTGAAGCCGACCTCGGTGATCGATTGGTCGACCTCCGTCGTGGCCGCCGCGGCTTGAATCACTCCATTAAGGACGAAGGGCGGGGCACCCCCACGGGGCCCCGCCCTTCATCGTCTACCCCTGTGCCGTCCCGCGGAAAGTCTCGGTCTGGATCTGCGCCCCCGGTTGCGCACACGCATAGTCGCGGGTCTCCGACAGGGCGTAATCCCCTTCGCGGGGTGATCTTGGGGTGATCGAAGAACGGCTTAGGGGTGATGGGCCCCTCACCCTTTCTGGGGATTTGTCGATAACGTTCGCACCGGCGAGGCGACCGGTATGAGACCCCAATGGTTCAGCGCCCCCCCATCTCCGTTGCTCTAGCCCGCTTTGAGGACATCGTGGGCCGCGGTCTGCGCTCCCTGATCGACGAGGACGACCATTTGCACCTGGTGGCCACGGACGTGCCGCAGGAGCGCCTCCTCGCCACCCTCCGCACGTACCGGCCGCGCGTGGCGTTGCTCAACTTCGGTTCGCTGTCCAGCGCCGCCGAACTCCGCGAGCTCACGCAGGCATTCCCCATGACCCGGCTGGTGGTGCTGGCGAACCGCCCGACGGCCTCGGAATGCCGGACAATGCTGGCCTTCGGCGCGACCGCCTGCCTGGCCAAGAGCACGCAGGCGCGCGATGTCCTGCACGCCATCCACCTCGCCTCGCGGGGCCTGCAGGTGATGCCGCCCTCGGGGCAGGAGAACGGCGAGCCGACCGGTCCCGAGCTGCTCACCCCGCGCGAGGCGGACGTGCTCGAGCTGCTCCAGAGCGGACGCTCGAACGCCGAGATCGCTCACGCGCTGCACGTCAGCGTGGAAACGGTCCGCACCCACGCCAGCCGCGTGTACCGCAAGCTCGGCGTGGCCTCTCGGCGCGAGCTACGCAGCCGCCGCTAGGACATCCACCAGCAGCTCGGCGATCTGCACGGCGTTGGTCGCCGCGCCCTTGCGCAGGTTGTCGCCGACGATCCACATGTTCAGGGTGCGGGGGTTGGACTCGTCCCGCCGGATCCGGCCGACGAACACCTCGTCGCGGCCCGAGACCTCGGAGGCGAGCGGGTAGATGCCCGCCGCTGGGTCATCGGCCACGACCACGCCGGGCGCCGAGCGCAGCAGCTCGCGGCACTGATTCGGGTCGAGATCGATTTGCGTCTCGACGTTGAGCGACTCGGAGTGGCAGTTCATAACCGGAACCCGGGCGCACGTTGCGGTGATCCTCAGCTCAGGGAGTCCGAGGATCTTGCGGCTCTCGGCGATCACCTTGCGCTCCTCGGTGGTGTAGTCGTCGCCGTCCTTGAACGTCTCGACCTGGGGCAGGACGTTGAAGGCGATGGGATGCGGGTAGATCTGCGGCGCCGGCGGCTTCGAGCCGTCGAGGATCGCGCGCGCCTGCTCTTGCAGCTCGGTGATCGCTCGGGTGCCCGTCCCCGACGTGGACTGATAGGAACTGAACACGATCCGCTCGAGGCCGGCCGCCTCGTGGATAGGCTTCAACACGACCAGCGCCTGCATCGCGGAGCAGTTCGGGTTGGCGATGATCCCGCGGTGGCCGGCGATCGCCTCGGGGTTGACCTCGCTCACCACCAGCGGTACGTCGGGCTCCATCCGCCAGCAGGAGGAATTGTCAATCACGACCGCACCGTGCTCGACGAACCGAGGCGCCCACTCACGGGAGGGACCGGAGCCGGCGGAGAACAGCGCGATGTCGAAACCGCTGAGATCGGCGTCGTGATCGAGGGCGCGCACCGTGGCCCCCGCGATCCGTGTGCCCGCCGAACGCTTGGAGGCGAACGGCACGATCTCGCTGGCCGGAAACGCCCGCTCCTGCAGCAGCGCCAGCATCGTCGTGCCGACGGCGCCGGTCGCCCCGACTACTGCCACTCTCAACCCCGGCATTACCGTGCCTCCTGCCCGAACGGCTCGTGCTGGACGGCCGAACCCTCGAGTTCGAACGCCCCGTGCAGCGCACGCACGGCCTGCGGCACGGACGCTGAGCGGATCACGCAGGAGATCTTGATCGGCGAGGTGGAGATCATCTCAATGTTGATCTCCTCGTCGGCCAGCGTCCTGAACACCTTGGCCGCGACCCCCGGATGCGACCGCATTCCGGCGCCAACGATCGAGACCTTGCCGATCTGGCTGTCGGTATCGATCCGGGCGACACCGAGGTCGGCGAGGACCGGCTCGAGCGCCTGTTGAGCCGCGTGCAGGTCCTCGCTCGAGATGGTGAACGAGACCTCCGCGTGCCGGCCCTCGCCCAGCGGCTCGTTCTGGATGATCGTGTCGACATTGCAGCCGGCATCGGCCAGCGCGGTGAAGATCGATGCGGCCGCACCCGGCCGGTCCGGAACGCCGAGCAGGGTGATCCGCGCCTCGTCGGTTGAGTGTGTCACTGCGGTGATCAGGGGATGCTCCATGGTGTCTTCTTCTCCCACTACAACGGTACCCGGACTGTCATCGAAGCTGGAGCGGCAATGGATCTTGACGCCGTGCGTGCGCGCGTACTCGACCGATCGCAGCTGCAGCACCTTGGCGCCGGAGGCCGCCATCTCGAGCATCTCCTCGAAGCTGACGATCGGCAGCTTGCGGGCGTCGGGGACGATCCGGGGGTCGGCGCTGAAGACCCCCGAGACGTCCGTGTAGATCTCGCAGACCTCGGCGCCGATCGCGGCGGCCAGCGCCACCGCGGTGGTATCCGATCCGCCTCGCCCCAGCGTGGTCACGTCGCGGCTGGTCGAGACCCCCTGAAAGCCGGCCACCAGCACGATCAGGTCGTCGCTGAGCGCCTCACGAATGCGATCGGCGCGCACATCCAGGATCCTTGCCTTTGTGTGGGAGGTATCCGTCACGATGCCGGCTTGGGAGCCGGTGAGCGAGATCGCCCGATGGCCCAAGTCGTTGATCGCCATCGCACAAAGGGCGCAGGAGATGCGCTCGCCCGTCGATAGCAGCATGTCCATCTCCCGCGGGTGCGGGTACGCCGAGACCTCCTCGGCCATGGCGATCAGCTCATCGGTCGTCGTCCCCCGCGCGGAGAGCACCGCGACGACACGCTTGCCCGCCTCGCGCTGGCCGACGATCCGGCGCGCGGCACGCTTGATCCGCTCGGCGTCGGCCACCGAAGTCCCGCCGAACTTCATCACCAGCGTGGGGGGCGCCGAGATCGGTACGGAGAGGGCTGACATCGGCACGGAGGTTACGCGGTGAGTCCCCGCCGACCGCGTCCGCCCGGAGCGGGTCCGCCCGGCCGGGCGGCGATGATCCGCCGCCGGCGCCTGACGGCGCTGGGGATGTTGATCGCGCTGGTGATCGTGGTCGTGATCGTGCTCTCGGTGGGCTCCGGCGGGAACGGACCGAGGTACCTCCCGAGCACGGGCGGGGTGGCGAGCGTGATCACCCCGCCTGCCTCGACCCCTAGCCGAACGAACGCGCCGCGGCGCACCGCGTTCACCCCGGCCCCGGCGGCGATCCGGCTGGCCGGGCGGCTCAGCCTCGAGCAACAGGTGGCGCAGCTCTTCCTGGTGTCGCTGGACGGCCCCTCCGCCGCCTCCGTCTCGAGCCTGGGCAAGCTCGACTGGGGCGGCGTCGTCTTCACCGCCACCGATTTCTCCAGCGACGGTCAGGTCTCGGCCCTGGCCGCCGAGGTCGCCGCCGCCGCGCGCGCGGCGGGCGAGGTCCCACCGCTACTGGCGGCCACCCAGGAGGGCGGACCGAATACGGCGTTCAAGGACCTCCCGCCGATGTCCGAGCCGGCCGTCGGCCGCACCGGGCTCCCCGCGACGGCGAACGCACAGGCGGCGCGGGCCGGAAGAAAGCTACGCGCGCTCGGCTTCAATATGACGCTGGCGCCCAACCTCGACGTCGATACCCCCGGCGGCGCGCTCAGCGGCCGGCTGTTCAGCTCGGACCCGGGCGCCGTAGCTCGGTTCGGGCTGGCCGCGCTGAATGGCTACGCGGCTTCACGGGTGATCGCCGCCCCCGGGCACTTCCCCGGCGAGGGCGGGGCGTCGGCCGATCCCGACGCCATGACCGCGACCGTCGGCGGGTCGCTGGCGCAGCTCCGGGCCCGGGATCTGATTCCGTTCGCCGCCGTGGCGCCGCATGCTCCGGTGATCGTCATGTCCAACGCCGAGTATGTGGCCTTCGACGGCGTCACTCCCGCTGGACTGCTAGGTTCGGCCGTAGCCCTGCTGCGGACCGGATCCGGCTTCCACGGCGTGGTGATGAGCGACGACCTCGACGCAACCCTCGAGGCGACCGGCGAGGATCCGGGCACGGTGGCGGTGCAGGCACTTCAGGCGGGCGATGACTTGCTGTACATCTCGGGGCCGGCCAGCGAGCACCGGCAAGCCTACGAGGCCATTCTCGCCGCCGCCAAACGGAGCACGTCGGTACGAGCGAAGGTGCGCGAAGCATTGGTGCGAGACTTGACGCTCAAGGCGAACTATGGCCTGACCGGCAGGTAATGCCGGAATTTGGAGTCGCCTCCGGCCGAAACCTGAAGAACGCGCGGACAATTAGCCGAAATGCCCATTTTCGTCAGCAGCATTCGTTAGGATCAAGAACGATGAACACGGAAGGTTCTTCACAGGGGTGGCCGTCGGGCGCCTCGGGGCCGGATCAGATGCCGGGTGACCTCAACGGGTCTGCCCCCCCGGTGGACGTCGTTCTGGCTACGCAAGACGAGGCGCTCAGATCCGAGCTGCGCGAGCGGCTCGAGCGAGACGGCGGGTTCGTGGTCGCCGCGGAAAAGACCAACGCGACCCAGGCGCTCGGCGCCACGCTGTTTCACAGTCCGCAGGTCTGCCTGCTCGGCGTCGATCTTCCCGGTGAGCTCGAGGCCAGGATCAAGGCGATCCGGACGGAGCGGCCCACCACCCGGATCGGGATACTCGCCCGCTCGGCCGACCAGCCGGGCCTGCTCCGTGCCGTACTCGCCGGAGCCGACGGGGTGCTGCTCACCAGCGACTCACCGGAGACGTTCATCACCGAGCTGAGCGCGCTCGCCCGCGGCGAGCGCGTGCTACCGCCCGAGGGCAGCGAGGGGGCCAGCGACGGCGCCCTGCCCGACCTGGAGAGCGGGGACACCGTCGAGCCGGCGGATGAGACCGAGCTGGACTCGCTCGCCGCTGCTGAAGGCACCGCGGCGCTGGCGTCCGGGCAAGCCCGGGACAGCTGGCTCAAGGCCACCGTGCTCTACCTCCCGCGGTTCTTCCACCACCTGCGCCGGCGGTTGCGCGCGCGCATGCCATTCCCGATCGCCTGGTCATCCGCGCGTGAGCGGATGTGGGACTACCGCTGATCTGGGGCAACGTTCCGCAACGCCGGCCTAGACCGCCCGGCGTCCGGAGAACGCGCGCCCGAGCGTCAGCTCGTCGGCGTACTCGAGGTCGGCGCCCACCGGCAGGCCACTGGCCAGCCGAGTCACCGAGATGTCCGGTGCGAACCCGCGCATCGCCCCGGCGATGTGCAACGCCGTGGCCTCGCCCGTCGTCGTCGGATTCGTAGCGATCACCACCTCGCGTACGCCACCCCCGCGCACCCGTTCATACAGCTCGACGATCTTCAGGTCCTCGGGATCGATGCCGTCGATCGGCGAGAGCGCGCCGCCCAGGACGTGGTAGCGACCCGAGAATTCGTGCGTCCGCTCGATCGAGATCACGTCCGCGGGCTCCTCGACGACGCAGATCAGCTCGGGATCACGCCGCTGATCAGCACAGATCCGGCACGTGGGGCCGTCGGCCAGGTTGAAGCAGATCTGGCAGAGGCCAATTCGCTCCTTGACCTCGCGGATCGCCTCGACCAGGGCCATCGCCTCGTCCTGCTCCGCGCGGAGGATGTGAAAGGCGAGCCGCTGAGCGGTCCTACCCCCCACGCCCGGGAGCTTCGACAGCTCGGTGATCAGCCGCTGAACCGGTGGTGCGTAAACGCTCACCCGCCCCTCAGAATCCCGGTAGCCCGAGTCCGCCGAGACCCCCGGTGATGCCGCCGAGCCTGGATGCCGCCAGCTCCTGAGCCGCGCGCAGCCCCTCGTTCACCGCCGCGAGCACCGTGTCCTGCAGCAGCTCGACATCCTCGGGGTCGACGGCATCCGGATCGATCGTGATCGACTTCACCGCGAGGTCGCCCGTGATCCGGACCTTGACCATCCCGCCGCCGGCTGAGGCCTCGACGACCTCGTCCTTGAGGGACTCCTGCGCCTCCATCATGTCCTGCTGCATCTTCTGGACCTGCTTCATCATCTGATTCATGTTCGGCTGGGGCATCTAATTCTCCGCCTCGCGTTCGTCGGGTTCGTCGTCCAGCAACTCCTCGGCGTTGAACTCCTCGAGGAAGCGTTTCACAAGCTCCTCGCCGGAGAGACCAGGAGTCCCAGGAGGCTCGCTCTCCGTATCCGCGGCGTCGCGCAGCTCGTACCGCAACGCGAGTGCCTGGCCGCTGACCCGCTTGAACGCGTCCGCCGCGACGCGCCGATGGTCCTCCTGCTCGGCCTTGCGCTTCAGGAACGCGGCCCCGGGCGGGAACGCGATCGTCACCTCCCGCTCGCCGACGGCGATCGGCCGGGCGTCGGCCAGCAGCGCGGCCAGCATCGCGTTGGCGCCGCGCACCAGGTCTACGACCGCGGGCCAGGACGCGGCCACGGTCTGGAGGTCGAGCGGGCCGGCTGATACCGGCGGAGCCGGAGCCGCCACGGGGACAGCCGCAGCGGACACAGGCGGAGCCGGGGCGGGCGGAGGGTTCGGGGTCGAAGCCGAGGGCCGCGCGACCGGGCCGCCGGCCGCGATCGAGGACTCGAGCCGCTCGATCCTGGACAGCAGGGCCGCGGTCGAGGGATCGACCTCGGGAGCCGCCGCCTTGATCAGCACGAGCTCGATCTGGATCCGGGCCTGGGCTCCGTTCGCGGTCGCCTCGAGCGCCGCCGAGACGAGGTCCAACAACCTGACCGCGTCGTTCTCGGCCAGCGCGCGGGCCTGCTCCACCAGGCGACGGTCGCGCTCCGGGGTGACCCGCAGCTCTGAGGGAACCTCGCCCAGCACCTGCACCGCCAAGAGCTCACGACCGTGGACCTCGAGGTCGCGCAGCAACTGCCCAGGGTCGCGGCCGGACTCGGCCAGCTTCGCCGCCGCGCGCAGCGCCTGCGCCGGATCACGCGCGATCACCGCGTCGAGCGCGCCGAACAGATGCTCGGCATCGGCGACGCCGAGCACCGCCAGCACATCGGCCGAAGAGATCGGCACTCCACCGGCGTAGGTGACCAGTTGCTCGAGCGTCCCCAGGGCATCGCGGAAGCTGCCCGTGGCGTGCCGGGCCACGAGCGCGAGGGCGCCGTCCTGCGCCTCGATCCCCTCGAGTGCCGTCACCCGCCCCAGGACGGTGGCCACCTGCTCCACCGAAGGCCGGCCGAAATCGAAGCGATGGCAGCGGTCGACGACGGTCGGCAGCACCTTCTGCGCCTCGGTCGTGGCGAGCACGAAGATCGTCCGCGGGGGTGGCTCCTCCAGGGTCTTCAAGAAGGCGTTCCAGGCCTGCGGGGAGAGCATGTGCGCCTCGTCGAGGATGTAGACCTTGTGGCGGCCGGACACCGGCGCGTAGGCGACCGACTCCCGCAGGTCGCGGATGTCATCGACCGAGTTGTTCGAGGCCGCGTCCATCTCGATCACGTCGAGCGACGTGGCGTTCTGAATCGGGACGCACGACTCGCAGACGCCACAGGGCGTGATCGTCGGGCCCTCGACGCAGTTCAGGCACGCCGCCAGGATCTTCGCCATGCTCGTCTTGCCGGTCCCGCGGGAGCCGACGAACAGGTAGGCGTGGTGGACCTTGCCCTGCGTCACCGCGTTTCCGAGCGTGCGCACGACGTGCTCCTGACCGACGACGTCGGTGAACGTGCGCGGGCGATGGCGACGGTATAGCGACGGGCCGGTGGACACCTGACGATCGAGTCTAGTAAGCGCCCCGGGCGGCGGGGATCAGGTGCACGCGATCACCAGAGTCTCCTCCACCGGCCCAGGCCGGAGTCCTATCCGTGAACCCCGGCCAGGACCTTTGTGAGGGGGTTCTATTAGGCGATCGCCAGGCGCCGCTGAGCGGCGAAGCGCTCGCCGATATCGGCGTTGTCGAGCTTGACCTCGCACCCGCCCGACTTGAGCGAATGATCGGCCGCTTCGACGATCCGAACGACGGCGCGAGCCAGCGCGAGGTCGTACTCCTTGCGCTCGCTGTTGCGAACCGCGCCCACGAAGTCCGCGAGCTCGGCGCCGAGCGGCTCGAACGTCTCGAGCTTCGGCGAGAGGATGTCCCCGGTGCGGTAGGAGAGGTGGTACTCGCCGAACGTCGCCGGGTCCTCGTAGACGACTCCACGGTCGAACAGCCGGACCGGCTCGCTCGCACCGTCGTCGTAGATGACCATTCGCTTGCTGCCGACCAGCACGGTCCGGCGCAGCTTGCTCGGCGCCAGCCAGCTGAGCTCGACGTTGGCGATGATGCCCGAGGCGAACGTCATCGTGATGAACGCCACATCCGCGATTCCCGGCACGATCGAATCGCGACCGATGGCGCGCACGGTAAGCGGTGGCTCGTTCAACCAGTAGAGCAGGATCGAGAAATCGTGGGGGCCGAGGTCCCAGACCACGCTGACGTCGCGCTGGTGCAGCCCGAGGTTGACCCGGCTCGAGGACACGAAGTAGATATCTCCCAGCGTTCCGGCGTCGATCATGTCCTTGACCGCGCGGACCGGCGGGCTGTAGAGGAACGTGTGGCCGCAGAACAGCGTGAGCTCACGTTCGGCGGCCAGCTGGGCGAGGTCCTCGGCCAGCTCGCTAGAGGAGGCCAGCGGCTTCTCCACGAACGTGTGCTTGCCTGCCTCGAGGCAGCGAGCAGCGATCTCGTAGTGCGTGTGCACGGGAGTCGCGATGATCACCGCTTCGACTTCCTGATCGGCGAGCACCCGCTCGAGATGAGAGGTGAGCCGGGTTCCCGGATACCGTCGGTGCAGCTGATGGAGCCGATCCCGGTCGAGATCGCAGATCCAGCGCACGTCGACGTCGGGGTTCTCGCTGAGGACGCGCAGGAGATTGGGTCCCCAGTAGCCGAGCCCGATGACGGCGACGCCGACCGTACGCTCGCGGGCTTCGTCGGAACGCTTCAATGAAGTGACTTCCTCGAGCATCGCTGGCCTCCTCGTCAGCCGTGCGCTGAGTTCAGCGCGGCGCAGAGCGCGTCGGCGACGAGCTCGATCTCCGCAGGTTCAAGATCAGGGTGCATCGGCAGTGACAGCTCCTCGGCTGCCCACGCCTCCGCCTGGGGCACTTCACCGTGGATCATCGGCTGCCCCTCCCACGCCGGATGCTGGTGCATCGCGATCCCGTAGTGAACTCCCGTGTCGATACCCACCTCCGCCAGTGTGGCGCCAACGTTATCGCGGTCGGCCAGGCGAATTGGGAACAAGTGGTAGACGCAGGGGCTGCTGTCTCGCTCTCCGAGCACGCGCACGTGGTCGGGGAGCCGGAGCCGGTAGGAGACCGCGTGCTCGCGCCGGGCCGCGTTCCACGCGTCGAGGTGGGGCAGCTTGACTCGCAGCAGCGCCGCCTGCAAGCCATCGAGCCGCTCGTTGTAGCCGACCTCGACGTGCTCGCCCTTCCGCCGCTGACCGAGGTTGCGCAGCTGCCGGACGCGCTGCGCCAAGGTCGCGTCGTTGGTGCAGATGGCGCCGCCGTCTCCGAGCGCACCGAGGTTCTTACTCGGGTAGAAGGAGAATCCCGCAGCGGCGCCGAGCGAGCCCACGGACCGACCGCGGTACCGGGCGCCGTGAGCCTGCGCGGCGTCCTCGAACACCAGGATTCCGCGGGGGCGTGCCAGATCCGCCAGCGCGTCCATGTCGCAAGCCTGCCCGTAGAGATGAACGGCGATGATCGCCGCGGTCCGGGGTCCGATCATGTTGGCCACCGCGGCCGGATCGATCAGCCCGGTGTCCGCCTGGACGTCGCACAGCACCAGCGTGGCGCCGGCGTGGGCCACCCCCAGCGCGGAGGCGATGAAGGTGTGGGCGGGAACGATCACCTCGTCACCGGGACCGATGCCGCTCGCCTTGAGCATCAGGGCCAGCGCCGCTGTGCCCGAGGCCACTCCGACGCAGTGGTCGACTTCGCAGTAGGAGGCGAACTCGGATTCAAACTGCTCGACTTCCGTGCCCAGCGTGAACGCGCTCGCCGCCAGCACTCGAGCAAATGTCTCTTTCAGCTCGTCCTCGAGCGTCTCATGCTGCCGGTCGAGCGTCACGAAGCGTACGCCGTCTGCCAGGGCGCCGCAACGGCGCCCATCAGCAAGCCTCATTACGCGATTGCCTCCATTTTGCCCCCTAATACGGAATTCCTACGTCCATGATCGTCGCAGGCCATCAGGCTTAGGCACGTGCGACGAGTACCCAATCTGGAGTTCAGCGTCATGAACGCCAGCCTGCTCGTCTCGTATCTTGACCGATTCGGCGCGCAGATACTGTGAGATTTGCACACGTTTTCCAGAGCCGCAAGCGCGCACGCCTCCCGTATGTCGCGCCG
>JALYXK010000333.1 GCA_030947145.1 Actinomycetota bacterium | reverse complement strand
CCGCAGTGCCCGCCACCCGCTCGGCGAGGAGTGCTATTCGACGCCCTGGAACTGGTGGTCGACGGTGGCGCCCGGTGCGTCGGCGTGACCGCCGGGGCCGTCGCTCGGTGCGGTTTCCGAGCTGGTCTCGCTGGTGGTCTCGGTGGTGCTTTCAACCCCCGGCAGCTCGGTCGCCTTCGTGGTCCTGTCGGGGGTCTTCTGGTCGCCCGACTGGATGTTGTCCTTGTCGACGGCAGCGACGGGCTCGGTCGCCTTCGTATGCGAGGTCTGCGCGCTCGCGAACACCGCCCCTCCCAGCGCCATCGCGGCGACCGCCGCGAAGGCAACGAACATCCCTTGGATCCGCTTGGTCATGAGGTTCCTTTCGTCGTGGTTTGCCAAGCGCTCCCCAGGCTCACAACGCAGGATGTAATGACGATGAACCGCGAGCTCCTCGCCTACATCCTGCCGGTCTCGCTCCCGGGGTGGCCTCACAGATCCCCGACCGGGTCGCCGGCTGGGGCCTCGCCGCCGGCGTGTCCCTGCTCGCCATCTCGGCGCTCTGGCCATCGTCGCCATGCAACCCGGTGCGCGCCGCGGCCATTGCCGCCTGCCGTGCGCTCGCGGAGCGCCTCCGGGCCGAAGTCGCCTACTTGATGAGCAGCGGCGACGACGACGCGCAGGACGCTCATCGGGCCGGGGTGGCGGGCGCCGAGGTCGCGGTTCAGCGGCTGCAAACCCTGTTCTTCGCCACGCCCTACCGGCCGACGGGGCTGGCCACCGACGCCCGCGCCGTGGTCCGCTTGGTGGACGAGCTGCGGTGGCTGAACGCGCTCGTCCTGCGCTCGGCGCCGCGGAGCCATCCACCCCAACCCAACCGCCCGGTGTGCCAGGTAACGGGGCCGCCGAGGTGCTCGACCGAGCTGCCGATCTTCTCGACGCCCCGCAGGGCACGGGTGAGGAGCTCGACGTCGCGCTCGGCAAGATGCGCGAGGCGCTCGGCGCGCTCGAGGGCGCCACCACATCCGATCTGCCCACCGATACGGCCTCGGTCTCGCCGTGCTCTTGGCCGACCTGAGCGGGGTCCAGCACGGCTTCTGGGTCGTCTTCGGCACGCTGGCGGTATTGCGTTCCAATGCTCTGAGCACCGGCCAGAACATCGTCCGCGCCATGGCGGGAATCATTGCCGGGTTGATCATCGGCGGGGTGCTGGTGCACCTGATCGGGACCAATACCGCGGTCCTGTGGGCGCTGCTGCCCTTGGTCATCCTCATCGCGGGGCTCGCGCCGGCGACAATCTCCTTGGCCGCCGGGCAGGCGGCGTTCACGGTGACGCTGCTCATCCTTGTCCCCGCGGGCTGGAAGATCGGCTTGCTGCGGATCGAGGATGTCGCCCACGGCGAGGTGAGCCTCGCCGTCGGCCTGCTCTTCTGGCCCCGCGGCGCCGCGGCGGACCTGGGCCGAACCCTGTCTGAGGCCTACGCGGTCAGCGCGCGGTACCTGGCCGACGCCGTGGCCTACGGGGTCAGCCGGCGGGGATCGCTCTGCGGCGCGCGCGAGCTGCTGAGCGCGGCCGAGCACATGACCGGGTGGTACGACCAGTTCGCCGGCAGCCTGATCGGAGTCGAGGCGGTTCCCCATCCGCTGGCTCCGGACCATGTGGCCGACGGCCGGCTCGTCGAAGCGGTGGCGCACGATCTCCGCGACTCCGACGGTAATCCCACCGCCACCCGGGGTCCGGGTTATCTGGACCGGAGACCATCTCGACGCCGTACGCCGGCTTCAGGACATGCTCGTCGACCCGGCGCGAGCCGCGGTCGCCGGGCATGCCCTGTCGTCGGAAAGCGCGATGCCTAGGCGTGGATGATCGTGCCGACGTGCTCGCCGGCAAGGGCCTTGGTGATGTTGGCGGGATCCAGGCCGTTGACGAGCTGGATCTCCTTGACGTGCTTGGCGTTGGCCATGAGGTCGAGGACAATCCGGTCGATGGGCAGCGTGTCGATGCCCATGGACAGGAGCTCGTCCACTCCGACGCGCGGGAGCAGCTCGGGCTTCCCCCCGTCCTCGAGCGCGGGATCGCTCGTGTACACGCCGTCGACGTCCTTAACGTAGATCGTCCTCGCAGCGCCGTAGGCATCGGCGAGGAGGAAGGCGCCGGAGTCGGTGCGGTGCGGCGGGATCTTTCCTCCCGCGGGCGGGAACTCGTAGACCCCGTAGGGCGGGAACCCGTTCGACACGGCCGCGCGGCTGGCGGACAGATGAACGGCGAGCTGGTGCGCGACGGTCGGGTGCGAGAGATAGGAGACGCCGTCCTCGGCGAGGAGTGCGGCGATCATGCGCCCGTTCTGTTCGGCCTCGGTCGACATCAGCGACGCCAGGACGCCGGTGGGGAGGCCGAGATCGAGCCCGACCCCGAGGACGTGCCGAGCGCGGATTCCTGGCCCGGTGAGGATGAGCATCCGGTGCTCGGGCATCGCCGCGCGCAACACCTCGACGATCGGCCTGATGGTGTCGACGCCGCGGTCGATGATCGAGCGGCCGCCCAGGGTGACCACGTCGAGCCAGGGCAACAGGCGCATGACCGGCCGGCCGGGCTGGCGGACGAGGTCGCGGTCCAGGAGGGTCTGGCGCGCGAAGACCGACGCGACGTCCTTGGTGACGTAGGTGGGTTCTGAGGTCATCGTGTGCTCCTAGCGTCGCTCATGCCGCTGAGATGATTGTGCCGACGTGCTCGCCGGCCAGCGCGCGGGAGATCAACCCGGGGCGCAGGCCATTGATCACCTGGACGGATTTAACGTGACGGGCGTTGCGCATCAGCTCGAGCACCGGACGCTCGATGACCAGGTCGGCCAGGTCTCGCTCGATGAGCTCGTCGACGGTGATCTCGGGGATCAGGGTGGCGTTCTTGTCGGTCTTGGGGTTAGCCGTGTACAGGCCGTCCTCGTCCTTGACGTAGATCATCTGGCGCGCGGCGTAGACCTCGGCGACGAGGAAGCAACCGGCGTCGGTGCGGTAGGGCGGGATGACCCCCTCGGCGGGGACGTGCTGCCACATGTCATAGGGAGGCATACCGGCGAAGATCGCCGCTCCGCACTCGGCGACCTTGAGCGCGACGGCGCCGAAGGCCGCCTCGCCGACCACGGGCACGCCGTAGCGCGCCATCAGGAAGCCGAGCATGTGTGCGTTCTGACCAGATACCGCCGCCCCGACATCGGTGAGCACGCCGGTCGGCAGTCCGAACTCCATGGCCAGCGCATAGGCGTGACGAGCGCGCGTGCCGGCGCCCGTGCCGATGAGCAGCTGATGGCTCCGCTTGGCCTCCACGAGCTCCTCGACGATCGGATAGATCGCCGCGCGGCCGCGGTCCATCAGGCTCTGCCCGCCGAGCTTGAGCACGCTGACGTCCGGCAGGATGGCGTAGTCCGGCGCGTCGGCGCTCGCGGCCAGCAGCGCCGGGTCGCTGAGCGACCGGCTCATGAGCATCGATTGCAGGCCCCCGTCAGGGGTGGCCTCATCCATCGCGTGTCTCCTTCGGTTGCGCGTGCTTTGCCTACCTACATGGTCGCATACCTAGGCGCGATGTGGGAAATCCTTAGGCTTAACTGGAGAATGCCTATGCAGTGCCGCGCCGAGGAGATACGCCGCAGCGAGCGATAGCGCCACCCGGTCGTTGGTAGATCGCTACCGGTGAGCGGACAAGCTCAGCAGGCAGCTGGCGCCGATGGTCAGCGTGCCGCTGTTATCCCGGGTGTTGCCCGCGACGGCGAAGATCAGAGCCAGGGTCCCGGTCGCGGACTGGCCCGCTTGGCGGACCGTCGCCTTGATCGGTGTGACGCCATTGCTGGTCTTCGGCGTGTTCTTGCCGATGATCCAGTTCGAGTACCCGCCGCGGCTGGCCGTCGCACTCGGCCGGTAACCGCTCAGCCCGGCCGGCGCGACGTCAGGGCGAGCGCCGCCGACCAGTGCGCGCGCCTGGCCTCACGCTGTGACGCCGGCCACGACGGCTCGACGGCGAGGTCGGTGGCGGTCGAGGACGCGTTGGAGGGATCGACGGCCAGCTCGCCCGACGCCTGGCATGCCACCCACGACCCGGGCAGGAGATACGACGCGACGTCGCGGTCGATCTCGGGCTCGTGGGCGCGCAGCCAGGCGATCTTGGCGGCGACGTGACCGGAGTCGAGATTGCAGCCCGTCCGCGCCACCAGCTACCTCGAGGTCGTCTCAGGGACCGAGGAGGAGACGCTGGCCTCGGCCCGCGTGGCCGCCGAGATCGGGCCCGACTACCTGATCGGCGGCACGGTGATCGAACCGATCCAGGAGATCATCGCCGGGACGGACGTGCGCTTCGGCCCCTACGTGGGGACGGTGATCGATCACCCCTCCTGCTGCGCGGGACGTTCGGGGACATCGCCGTGGAGGCCGCGCGCGCCGAGGCGCTCGGGGTCGATGGCATCAACCTTCTCGCGAACCGATACGACGGAGACGTCGACGAGCTCGTGGAGGCCGTGGTCGGGGCCACCGACCTGCCGGTGATCGCCGCGGGCTCGGTCGACTCGGCGGAGCGCATCCAGTCGCTGGGTGAGCGCGGCGTGTGGGCCTTTACCATCGGCACGCGGCGCTCGACGGGAAGCTCGTGACCGGCGCGCCCCTGTCAGGACAGCTCGAGTACGTGCTGTACGCGGCACAGAACAAGAATGGAAAGGTGGCTGGGGGGTTCGGTGTGGGGCAATCGCAAACCGTCGGAGGAGGAGAGACTTGACCGCAGCAGAACGGCAGCTAGGAGAGGATCTGGCCGTTCTCGCGGCCTCCGACCAGGGCCGGCGGCTACTCCAGCTCAGCCTGCGCGGCATCGCGCGGGGCGAGCGCGGAGTGAGCGCCGGGTGCTGGACGCGGCACGGGAGCGCGGGCTGCCTGTTCCAGCACGCGTACTGGGAGGGAGTCCGGGACGGCGTGTTCGCCGACCGGGGCCGCCCCGGGGACTGGATCGGCAGCTTCGTCGGTGCGCACGACTACGGCATCGTGATCCGGGCCATCGAGTCGTTCGATCGCCTGGCCCGGACCGCCTACGCGGATATCGAGCCGCGCAGTTCTGCCTGACCGTGTCCAGCTCAGGCAAGCGGAATGGAACCGAGCGGTGGAACAGCTGCTCGTGGAGGTCCTCGGCGTGAGCGAAGCCGAGGCGGTCGCCGAGACGCATCAGGTGGCTGCGGGCGTGCAGGTCCGTCAGCACAAGCCCAGCACGAGACCGAGGAGAGTGCAATGAGCAGCCAGGGCGAAGTACTGCAAGAGCACCACGAGGGGATGCTTCCGGTGATGGAGAGCGTCGACGTCACCGGGCGCGATGACCTCCACCAGCTCAGGCCGGGATCGGTCGGCCTGATTGGAGTCCTGTTCCTGACCGTGACCGGCTCCGCGCCGATCTCGGCCATGCTCTTCAATACGCCGATCTCGGTGGGCTACGGGAACGGAGTCGGCACGCCTGCCGGCTTCATCGTAGCCGCCGTGGTGCTGACCATCTTTGGCGTGAGCTATGTCGCCATGGCGCGCAAGGTCACTACGGCGGGCGGCTTCTACAGCTTCATCAGCCACGGACTGGGTCGAGAGCTCGGGATGGCAAGCGGCTTCGCCATGGTCGCGGCCTACAGCGTGTTCGAGGTGTCGCTCGTCGGGGGCTTCGCCTACTTCGCGTCGCTGAAGGCGGCCCGCTACGGCTGGCACGTTCAGTGGTACTGGCTGGGCTTCATCATGATCGCCGTCATCGCGATCCTCGCCTACTTCGACGTTCGCCTCTCGGCGCGCGTGCTCGGCGTCGCGCTGCTGCTGGAGATCGTCACGCTGATCGTCTTCGACGGCTTCATGTTCGCCGACGGTCACGTCTCCGCCAACGCCATCAATCCGGTCAACGCCTTCAAGAGCCTGCCCGCCGGCCACTTCGGGGGGACCGCCCTCGCCGCGGGCGCCTACAGCATCGGCATCTTCTTCGCCTTCTGGTCCTGGGTGGGCTGGGAGATGGCACCCAACTACGGCGAGGAATCCAAAGACCCGAAGAAGAACATCCCGCGCGCGATGTACATCTCGGTCATCGGGCTAGGGGTGTTCTACGCGGGGACGTCATGGGCGTCGATCAGCGGGTACTCGTCCTTCTCCGGAGCCGTGAACGTAGCCCAGAACAACGCCGCGAACTTCTTCTTCATCCCGGCACAGCATTACAGCGGGCTGTTCCTCAAGGACTGCCTGAGCTGGTTCATCATCAGCGGCTCGTTCGCGTGCGGCATAGCGTTCCACAACACCACCGCCCGCTACATGTACTCGCTCGGCCGCGAGAGCGTCCTGCCGCGGTTCCTGGGGCGCACGCATCCCAGGTACCACAGCCCCCACCTCGCCTCCACGGCGCAGTCGGTGATCGCGGCGCTGATCCTCGGGGCCTTCGCGCTATTCGCCGCCGTCGACCCCAAGCTCGGGGCGGCGGACTCCGTCGGCTACCTGCAGGTCTACGGGCTGATGGCGGTGATGGGCGTCGTCTCCATCCTCGCCATCCAGGCGCTCGTGTCCCTGGCCATCTTCAACTACTTCCGCACCCACCACAAGGAAGACCACCACTGGTGGACGACGATCACCGCTCCGCTGGTGGCCACCGTCACGCAGGGCATCGTGCTCTACCTGGCGATCAAGAACCTGAAGTTCCTGGGCTCGGGCTACAGCTACGCCAAGTGGCTGTGCTGGGCCGATCTGGCGATCTTCCTCGCCGGACTCGGCTACGCCTTCTACCTCAAGAGCCAGAAGCGGGCCAAGTACGAGACGATCGGGCGGATGATCAATCAGGGGATCGACAAGGCGTAACCGCGGCGCCCGAGGCGGCGACCACGCTTGTGGTC
>JALYXK010000470.1 GCA_030947145.1 Actinomycetota bacterium | reverse complement strand
GAGGAGCCACCGCTGGGAATTGCCAATCCGGTGTGGACCGACGACACCGGATTCGATCTCGACTGGCACGTTCGCCAGGCCAGCCTCCCGGCTCCGGGCGGCGAGGACCAGCTCGCGGCGTTCGTCGGCCGCGAGTTCTCCCACCGCCTCGATCGCTCGCGCCCGCTTTGGGAGGCCACGTTCATCGAGGGACTGCAGGGCGGGCGCAAGGGCCTGCTGATGAAGGTCCACCACGCGCTGGCCGACGGCATGGCGGCGATCGGGATGGCCGCCCTCGTGCTCGACCCCAGCCCCGAGCCGCTTGAGATCCCCGCGCCGGAGCAGGAGTGGGCACCCCGGAAGTACGACATGCGCCGTCACGTGGCCCGCCTGGCCTCGCGCCCGCTGGCCCGTGCGCCGAAGCTGATGATGGAGGGAATGCTGCGGGCGCTCGACCCCGATCCGCGCCGGGCGGCGGGAGACATGCGGCGCGCCACCGAGCTCGCGCTCGAGCTCGCCCGCAACCGACCGCAGGCACCGATGACCGCGCTCAACCACCCGATCTCCCCCAACCGGCGGTTCGCGGTCGGCCACACCGGGCTGTCCCGGCTCAAACAAGCCGGGCGCGGTGCCGGTGGCACCGTCAACGACGCGGTGCTCGCCGTCGTCGCCGGGATGCTCGGGCGCTACCTGGCGGCGTCGGGAGATGGCGTGGAGGAGTCCGATCGGCGCTCCCCCGTCGCGCTGGTTCCGGTCAGCGTTCGCGACGAGGCGGAGAGCGGAGAGCTCGGGAACCGGATGTCGACCGTGTTCGTCGACCTTCCCGTGCTCGAGCCGGATCTGAGTCAGCGGGTTCGCCTGATCTCGGCGCAGACCCGCCAGCTGAAGGACTCGGCCGCCGTGCGGGCCGGGGCGTTGCTGGTCGGAGCCTCCGGCTGGGCTCCCCCGCTCGTCTCGGGGATGCTCGCCCGGGCGATGGGGCAGGTGCGGGCGTTCAACGTCGTCGTCTCCAACGTCCCCGGTCCCCAGCAGCCGTTCTACCTCGGCGGCGTGCGCATGTCCGAGATTTACCCCGTCGTGCCGCTGAATCCGGGTAACCAGGGCCTGACCATCGGGATCCTCAGCTACGACGGCCAGATCTGCTTCGGGCTGTTGGCCGACCGTGATCTCGATCCGCCGCTGAGCACGGCCGCCGATGGGTTGGCGGCCGCATTGGCCGAGTTGCCCGACGCCGCCTGACCTGGGCCGCGGCTCAGCTCCCGCCGAATTCCGGCCGGCGCTTCTCCACGAACGCCGCCGCGCCCTCGAAGAAGTCCTGCGTGCGCCCGAGCCCGTGCTGGAGCTCGGCCTCGAGGTCGAGCTGCCCGTCGAGGTCGCCGTAGATGAAGCGGTTCAGCGCCTGCTTGGAGGCGGCGTAGGAGCGCGTCGGACCCTGCGAGAACCGTTGCACCAGATCGCCGGCCTCGGCCAGCAGCCGGTCGTCGGGGTAAACGAAGTTGACCAGCCCCCAATCGAGCGCCTGGGGCGCCGGCACGCGCTCCCCGAGCAGCGCCAGCTGGAAGGCCCGCGCCTTGCCGATCGCCGCCGGGACCAGCGCGGTCGACCCTCCGTCGGGCATCAGGCCGATGTTCACGAAGGCCAGGCCGAAGTAGGCGGACTCGGCCGCCAGCACGAGGTCGCAGGCCAGCGCCAGCGAGCACCCGATGCCCACCGCCGGCCCGTTGACCGCCGCCACCACGGGCTTGGGCAGGCGACGAATCCCGGCGATCACCGGGTGGTAGATCTCGTGGAGCTCGTGCTTGATGTTGGGCATCCCGTCCTCGGCGGGCTCGAACCCCGCCCGCAGATCGGCGCCGGAGGAGAAGCCGCGGCCGGACCCCGTGATCAGCACCGCCCGCACCGACTGCTCGGAAGCCTCGCCGCGTATGACCGCCAGCAGCTCGGCCCCGAACTCCGGCGTCCAGGCGTTCAGCGTCTGCGGGCGGTTGAGGGTCAGCCGGCCGATCGGGCCGGATTGCTCCCAGATAATCGTCTTGTAGCTCAAATCAGTCAGCTCCTTCCGGTCTTCCAGCACAGGGCCAGCACACGCCGCCAGTTCTCCCAGGCGATCGCCCGTACCTCGTCCGCAGTGAAGTCCGCCGACGCGAACGCCTCCAGCAGCCGCGGCAGACCATCCGCGCCGCCGAGCGCCCTGGGGATCGTGGCGCCGTCGAAGTCCGACCCCAGCCCGACGTGCTCCACCCCGATCCGGTCGGCGATGTACCGGGCGTGCTCGACGATCAGCTCCAACGGGGTGTCGCCGTCGTCAGCGAAGTCGGGGCGCAAAAACGGGCAGGCGAACACGACGCCGACCAGCCCGCCGGAGCCCCCGACCGCGTCGAGCTGCTGGTCGGTGAGGTTGCGAGAGGTCGGGCAGAGCGCGTGTGCGGCCGAATGACTGGCCACCAGCGGCCCGGCATCGGCGCGGGCGATGTCCCAGAACCCGGCCTCGTTGAGGTGGCTGAGGTCGACCAGGATCCCCAGCTCGGCGCAACGGCGAACCAGCGCGTGGCCGGCCGGCGTCAGGCCGGGACCGGTATCGGGCGAGCTCGGCGAGATGAACGGCACGCCGTGGGCGAAGGCGTTGCGCCGGCTCCACACCGGTCCGAGCGAGCGCAGCCCGGCCGAGTACCAGAGCTCCAGCGCCTCGAGCCCGGGGTCGATCGCCTCGGCCCCCTCGAGGTGGAGCACGGCCACCGGCGGACCGGAGCGCTCGCGCGCGGCGTCGACATCGTCGATCGTCCTGGCCACGCGGACGTGGCCGGAGCGTTCGAGCCCGAGCAGCCGGCCGGCGGCGCCGGCGGCGTGAGCGGCGGCGTCTTCGTGCTCCACCGGAGCGGCGACCGCGAACTCGATCACGCCGTCATCCCGGTGCAGCGGGTCTCCGCGCTCGTGAGCCGAGGGGCTGAACACGGCGAAGATCGCGCCGCGGAGCCCACCGGCTTGCATCCTCGGGAGGTCCAGGTGCCCGCCGTCGCGGCCCTCGGCCAATCGGGCATGATCCGCCCGGGTGAGCGCGTCGTTGTGCCCGTCGAAGACCGCGACCATCGGCGCACAGTACCGGCCGCCGGAGCCGGGACGCTCCGTCTGCGAACCTGTTCGGCATGAACATCGGCGCTTTCGGAATCTGGACTTCCTACCGCGGGATCGGCGAGGACAACGCCGGCGAGGCGGCCCAGCTGGTGCAGGACCTCGGCTTCGGCGCGTTCTGGCTGGGTGGCTCCCCGCAGCTGCCCCAAGTCCGTCCCCTGCTAGAGGCGACGGACCGGTTGATCGTCGCCACGGGAATCGTCAACGTGTGGGATTACCAGCCGGCCCGGCTCGCGGCCGAGCACGCCGAGCTGACGCGCGCCCACCCGGGTCGGTTCCTGCTGGGAATCGGCATCGGCCACCCCGAGGCCAAGAGCCAGTACGCCAAGCCGCTGACCAGGATGCGCGAGTTCCTCGATGGGCTGGACGCCGCGCAGCCGCCCGTGCCCGGAGACGAACGGTGCCTTGCGGCGCTCGGACCCAAGATGCTCGACCTGGCCGGCGAGCGCACGCGCGGGACGCACCCCTACTTCACGCCGCCGGAGCACACTCGCTTCTGCCGCGAGCGTCTCGGCGAGAGCGCGCTGGTCGCGCCTGAACTCGCCTGCGTGGTGGATACCGACACCGAGCGGGCTCGGGCGAGTGCCCGCAAGTACGCGCGGTTGTATCTCGGGCTGAGCAACTACACCAACAACCTGCTCAGGTTCGGCTTCACCGAGGAGGACATCGCCGGGGAGGGTTCGGACCGGTTGATCGACACGATCGTCCCCCACGGCAGTCCGGAGCGGATCGCCGCGGCCGCCCGCGAGCACCTCGATGCCGGAGCCGACCACGTCTGCCTGCAGACCGTCGGGGTCAGCGGCGTGCCGCACAAGCAGTGGTCAGCGCTGGCCTCGGCGCTGAACTGATCCGGCGCCGCCGCCTCAGAGTCCGATGCCGCGTACCCCGGGCTCGTCCCAGCCGAGGTGATGGGCGAGCTCGTGGCGCACGGTGCGGATCACCTGGGCCTTGAGCAGGTCCGGGTCGTGCCCGAAGTCGCGGGTAAGCGTGTCCCGGAAGATGATGATCCGATCGTGAAAGAAGTCACGGGCCACCGTGTCCCCTTGGTAGAGCCCGTACGCATGCTGCCGGCGGCCGCCGTCCGAGACCACGATCGCCACGTGCTCCAGTGCCCGGTGGAACTCGAGCGGCAGTTCGTCCACGGCCGAGCGGACCAGCGCTCTGAACTCGTCGAAGTCGTCGATCCCGCCGGCGTCCCCCTCGACCGAGCCCCAGGCGTCCCCGGCCGCCAGCCGTTCGGTCCGCTGCACCAGCGCTTCGAACTCCGCCTCGGACTCCGGATCCTTCCAGCCGGCCAGGTTGATCATCGCCAGCACGACAGCCCCGCCGATGATCACCGCGCCCGCGCCGAACACGGCCAGCCCTTGGAGAAACCGCACCGGGAATGAATCGCTGAACCCGCCGATCAGGCTGACCGCACCGAAGCCGACGGTCAATGCCGCCAGCGCCGAGACCAGGATGCGGCGCAAGGTCGGTGGCTCGCCCGGCATCGTGTCAGTGGGTGGCGCTGGTAAGGCCCACTAGCGCAGGGTGCGGGCGATCACGAGCCGCTGGATCTCGTTGGTGCCCTCGTAGATCTGGGTGATCTTGGCGTCGCGCATCATCCGCTCGACCGGGTACTCCTTGACATAGCCGTAGCCACCGAGCACCTGGACCGCTTCGACCGTGACCTTCATCGCGGTGTCCGAGCAGAACAGCTTGGCCATCGCCGAGTACTTGCCGACGTCCGCATCGCCCCTGTCGACCTTGGCGCAGGCCTGATACAGCAGTTCACGCCCGGCGGCGCACTGGGTCTCCATGTCGGCCAGCTTGAACTGGATCGCCTGGAACGAATTGATCGGCTTGCCGAACTGCTTGCGCTCACGCGCGTAGGCGGCCGCGTAGTCGGTGGCGCCCTGGGCGATCCCCAGCGCCTGGGCGGCGACCCCGAGCCGGGAGCGGTCGAGCGTGCCCATCGCGACCTTGAAGCCCTGGTCGACCTCGCCGATCACGTTCTCCCAGGGAACCCGCACCCCGTCGAAGATCGGCTGACCGGTCGGCGAGCCGCGGATCCCGAGCTTGTGCTCCAGCTTGCCGACGCTGAAGCCCGGACGATCGGCCTCGACCACGAACGCTGTGATCCCGTGCGCGTGACCGGCCTCCCGGTCGGTGACCGCGAAGACCACGTAGAAGTCCGCCACGCCGAGATTGGTGATCCAGTTCTTGGTCCCGTCGATGACCCACTCGTCGCCGTCCCTGACCGCGCGCGTGAGCATTCCGCCGGGATCCGAGCCGGCCTCCGGCTCGGACAGGGCAAAGGCCGGGGACCACTCCCCGCTCGCGCATCGGGGCAGGAAGCGCTGCTGAAGCTCCTCGGAGCCGAACAGCTTGATCGGCAGCGTTCCCAGTTCCTGAACCATCAGGATCAGGGCGGTGGAGGCGCAGGCCTTGGCGATTTCCTCAACCGCGATGTTGAGCATCAACGTGCCGGTACCGGTTCCTCCGTGCTCGCTCTCGAACGGCAGCCCGAGCACGTCCTGCTCGGCGAGCAGCACGCGGAGATCGTGCGGGTACGCGGCGTGCTCGTCGATCTCGGCGGCGCGAGGGGCGATCCGCTCGCGCGCGATCTGACGAATCGTGTCGCGGAAGTCGAGATGCTCGTGGGGAATCGTGTAGAGCTCGGCCAGCGCTGACATCCGTACAGATGCTACGTGAAGGCCACGCTCGGTTCCCGGTGCCGGGTAGACCTTAGTAGCCGGTCGGGTGGCGCTCGACGTAGCCCGCGTTGGACTGCGCCGACGCGGTCCACCGTGAGCCTCCGGTCGAGCTCTGCGCGCCGGTGTCGAAGCGCAGGCCGGCGACGTACATATAGACGTGTCCGCTGTTGGCCCAGATCGTGATCCACTTGCCGGCGCCTTTGGAGCCGTAGCTCTCGAGCTGGCCCGAATCCTCGGTCTGGGACAGCAGCCCGCCGCCGTGCAGGGCGTAGCTGACCGAGCCGGAGCAGTCATAGCCGCTGTCATTCCAGCTGCCGTGGCCGCCGCCGTAGATGTACGGCTTGAAGGCGATCTTGTTGGCCGCGGCGATTACCGCCTTGACCGCCGCCGGGGCGCTCGCCGGCGCGACGGCCAGACCACTCACGACCTTGCCCCTCGGCCCCGGCGTCGTGGCCGCGGGCCTGCTCGAGTGGGAGGTGAGCGGGGCTGGGGCGAACGACACGCCGCCGGTGGAATCCGCCGCCACCACCGCGGTTCCGTCACGGTTGGCCACGATCGCCCGGATCTTGCTCACGAATCGGGAATCCACGACCCCGTTGGCGCGGAGTTGGTAGCGGCGCTCGAAGCGCTTGACGTTGGCCTCGGTCTGAGGCCCGAACGTGCCCACGACCGGAGTCGCGAAGCCCGTGCGGGTGAGGTAGTCCTGCAGGACGCGCACGTCGTGGCCGGTCATACCCTGCCGGAGGGTGCGCTGGCCGAGATGCTGCGACGCGGCGATCGCCGGCGCGCTGATCGATGCGGTGGCCGCAAACACGGTCAGCGCCGCCACCGTTCGGAACCGCGCACCTGGGATATACGTCAAGGCTGAACCCCTTCTCTTTCTCGCGCCTACGGGGTTAGCTGTCGGGCTCGCGCTGAAAGAGTCTGCGCTACGCCAAATGATTCGGCGATTCGCCCCCGGGGCCTGCTGGCCCCCATGGGTTCCCCGTTCCCCGCCGCATGAGCAGCGGGAATTCGGCTGGTATTTCGGCACGCGCAGAGTAGCGGAGCTGCAAGATGTATGCCACGTGCAGTGTTATGAGCCCCGGCCAGGCGTCGCTACGCTACGCAGCGGTGGACGCCGACTACACCCCACAGGAGGTCGCGCAGCTGCTCGAGCGGGACGCGATTCAACTGATCGACGTGCGCCGGCAACATGAGCATCTCGCCGGCCGAATCGGCGGCGACCGGCTGATCGAACTGACCGAGCTGACCGGTCAGGCCGACACGCTCGACCCGGCCACCCCGGTCGTGTTCTACTGCCGCAGCGGTCAGCGCTCGGCGATGGCCACCGACGCCTTCCGCCGGGCCGGCTTCGACGCTCACAACCTGGTGGGTGGCCTGCTCGATTGGCACGCCGCCGGCCTCCCACTCGAGCCGGCCGACGGGCACGTCGCCGAGCCGTGAGCCGCTAGGGCGCGCTCAGGCGACGGTCCACGTGTCGCTGCCGTGCAGCAACACCGCGAGCTCGTCCTCGGAGGCCGCGTCGGGGCATTCCGCGCTGCGGCCGTAGACCGGCCGGGAGACGTCGCGGAAGATGCCGATCGGCGTCGGGCTGGTCGGCTCGTTGGAGAGCTTGGCCAGCGCGAACGCGAGCCCGGGGTCGAGCCGCTGCGGGTCGTGGACCAGCAGCGCGTCCTCGCCCACCTGCGCGACATCGACGAGCCGCAAGCCACCGTCGGCGGCGACCGCGACTCCGCGTTCGCGGTCCGCTCCGAAGCGAATCGGCCGCCCGCCCTCGAGCCGGATCTGGTTCTGGTCCTTGGTCTCCTTCTCGGTCAGCGCGAAGAAAGCGCCGTCATTGAAGACCGGGCAGTTCTGGTAGATCTCGACCAGCGCGGCGCCCTCGTGCCGGGCCGCGGCGCGCAGCACCTCGGTCAGGTGGCGGCGGTCCCGATCGATCGTCCGGGCGACGAACGACGCCTCGGCCCCGATCGCCAGCGCGAGCGGGTTGAACGGGTGGTCGGCAACGCCGAAGGGCGTGGACTTGGTGATCTTGCCGAGCTCGGATGTCGGCGAGGCCTGGCCCTTGGTCAGCCCGTAGATCTGGTTGTTGAACAGCAGGATCTTCACCGGGACGTTGCGGCGCAGCGCATGGATCAAATGGTTGCCGCCGATCGACAGCGAGTCGCCGTCGCCGGTGATCACCCAGATCGAGAGATCCTCGCGCGCCGTGGCCAGCCCGGTGGCCAGTGCGGGTGCCCGCCCGTGGATGCCGTGCATCCCGTAGGTGTCCATGTAATAGGCGAATCGCCCGGCGCAACCGATTCCGGTGATGAACACGATTCGCTCCGGCGGGATCCCGAGCTCCGGCATGAACTGCTGCACCGCCGAGAGCACCGCGTAATCGCCGCACCCGGGACACCAGCGCGTCTCCTGGTCGGACTGGAAGTCGGCCTTGGTCAGGCCGTGCCCCCCGGGCTCACCGCTCGCCCGCTCGCTCGCAGGCTCGCGCTTCGAATCCACGCTCATTGGCGCTCCGCGATCTGGTGCTCAATTTCATTGGAGAAGAGCGGCTGGCCCGCCACCTTGCAGAACGACTCGACGTCGACCAGGTACTTGGCCCGGAGCACCTTGGCCAGCTGGCCGCTGTTCATCTCCGGCACGAGAACCCGGTCGAACGAGCGCAGGACGTCCCCCGTGTTGGCGGGCAGCGGGTTGAGATGGTGCAGGTGCGCGGAGGCCACCTGGTGGCCCGCCTGCCGGGCGCGGCGGACGCCCGCCCGGATCGCGCCCTCGCTCGAGCCCCAACCGAGCACCAGCAGCCGGGCGCCCGGGTCGGCGTCAACGCTGAGCGGCGGGAGATCATCGGCGATGCCGTCGATCTTGGCCGCGCGCAGGTCGGTCATGCGCGCGTGGTTGAGTCCGTCGTAGGAGATGTTGCCCGTCCCGTCGGCCTTCTCGAGTCCGCCGATCCGATGTTGGAGCCCGGGGGTCCCCGGCACCGCCCACGGCCGGGCCAGCCGGTCGTCGCGGGCGTAGGGCAGGAACGGATCCTCGCCGTCGCGCGGCATCGCGATCGCCGGGTCGATCCGCGGGAGCTCGGCCACCACCGGGATCCGCCACGGCTCCGAGGACGAGGCCAGGAAGCTGTCGGACAGCAGGATCACCGGCGTTCGGTACCGGACCGCGATCGCCACCGCCTCGAACCCCGCCGTGAAGCACCCGCCCGGGGTGCTCGGCGCGATCACCGGCAGCGGAGACTCTCCGTGTCGGCCGTACAGCGCCATCAGCAGGTCCGACTGCTCGGTCTTGGTCGGCATCCCGGTCGAAGGTCCCGCCCGCTGGACGTCGATCACCACCAGGGGCAGCTCGAGCATCACGGCCAGGCCGATCATCTCGGCCTTCAGATCCATCCCCGGGCCGCTGGTCGCGGTCACCCCGAGGCGGCCGCCGAACGCGGCGCCCAGCGCCATCCCGGCGGCGGCGATCTCGTCCTCGGCCTGGATCGTCGACACGCCGAGGTCGGCGTGGCGCGAGAGCTCGTGCAGCAGCTCGGAAGCCGGAGTGATCGGGTAGCTGGCCAGCACCAGCGGCAAGCGGCTGCGGACGCTGGCGGCGATCAGTCCCATGGCAAGCGCCGCCGTGCCGTTGACGTTCCGATAGGTGCCGGGAGCCACGTCGGTGGCGGGTTTGACGCGGTACTGGACGTCGAGCAACTCGGTCGTCTCGCCGAAGGACCAGCCGGCGTTGAAGGCCGCCAGGTTCGCCTGCATCACCGCCGGCTTGCGGGCGAACTTCTGCTCGATCCACTTCTGGGTCACGTCGGTCGGCCGCCCGTAGAGCCACGACAGGACACCCAGGGCGAACAGGTTCTTGGCCCGTCCGGCGTCCCGGGTGGAGGCTCCGTCGATCGCTTCCACCGCCCGGGTGGTCAGCGTGGTCATGGGGATCCGGTGCACGCGGTACTCGCCGAGCGAGCGGTCCTCCAGCGGGCTGGTGCCGTAGCCGGCCTTCTCGAGATTTCGCCTGGTGAAGGCGTCCTCGTTGACGATGATCGTCTGTCCGCGCGGCAGCTCGGCCAGGTTGGCTCGGAGCGCCGCCGGGTTCATCGCGACGAGCACGTTCGGCGCGTCGCCCGGCGTGAGGATGTCGCGGGAGGCGAAGTGGATCTGGAAGGCTGAGACGCCGGCCAGCGTCCCGGCCGGGGCGCGGATCTCCGCCGGGAAGTTCGGCAACGTCGCGAGGTCGTTGCCGACCATCGCGGTGGCGTCGGTGAAGCGGCTCCCGGCGAGCTGCATTCCGTCCCCGGAGTCCCCCGCGAAGCGGATGATCACCCGCTCCCGCTCTTCAACTGCCTTGCTCACGTCCTCGTTCCTGTGCGCCGGATTTCTGCCCGGAAAACTAAGCTCACTTAAGTGTACGGGGCCGGCCCGACGGGCCATTCAGCGCGGCGCCTCGCCGGCCACGTTCCAGTATCTGAGCACCTCGGCCCGGGGTCCGTTCGGATCCTTGCTCGAGGAGATCCCGAACCGGGATGTAGAGGTCGCGCTGCTGGCGGCGGAAGTCCGAGAGCGGGGGCCGGATCGGCGTCCCGCCGCGCTCGCCAGTTCGCGCCGCCCACCCGTGGATCACCGCCAGCCCGGTGCCCCCGTTGCGCAGCGCCAGCGCCATGTACAGGTTGCCGTTCTGGGGGTCGAGCGCGCCGCCGTGACCCCGGACCTCAATGATCACGCCG
>JALYXK010000464.1 GCA_030947145.1 Actinomycetota bacterium | reverse complement strand
CACGATCCCGCGGTCCCGCTCCGCCGCGAGCTCCAGCGCGAGACCATCCAGGCAGGTGTGCCACCCGGCGCCGTCGCGCGCCGCCTTGCCGATCTCCTCGAGGCCGACGATGAGCACCAGCACCGTGCCATCTCCATCCGGGCTGAGCTCGAAATGGACCGTGTCGGGACCCCAGCTGAACTCGAGCACGGACGGCGGCTCGAACCGCAGCATTTCCCCATGCATCGGCTCGATCGGCATGTCCTCGAAGGCGAACCGGAGTCGCGCTCCGGCGGCGCGCTCGCCCTCGATCGTGGTCGGGAACCAGGCCGCCAGCTGCTGGGGCTCGGTCAGTGCCCGCCACACCTTCCCCGGTGGATGCGGCAGCCTGCGCTCATAGCGCAGCACCGGACGGGACCCGCCCCGCTCCAGCACTCCGTAGTCGTCCCGCCGGTCGGTGGTCGAATCAGCACCAGCGCTCATCTCGGGGTCCTTTGGTCGTCCTGGTCATCGGTCTCGTCCAGATGCCGCTCGAGGGCATCCAGGCTGGCGGCCCACAGCCGCCGGTACGGGACCAGCCACTCGTCCAGGTCGCGCAGCGGCTCGCCGCAGACCCGATAGATCCGCCGCTGGGCGTCGATCCGGGCCTCCACCAGTCCGGCATCGCGCAGGATGCGCAGATGCTTGGAGACGGCCGGCTGGCTGACCGCCAGCGCGTCGACGAGCTCGCCCACCGGGCGCTCGGCCGCCAGCAGCAGGTCGAGGATCTGCCTGCGGTGCGGTTCGGCGAGGACCTCGAACGCGGTGGTCATTCGAACGCATATAACCATACAAGTATATAGCTGTCAAGGCATGGAGAGATACAGCTAGGCCGAGACGGCGTCGTGGATCCGGCCGCGCGAGTCGATCAGCCGCCCGCCGGTGCGCCCGCGGCGGACGGCGACGATCTCGCTCATGATCGACAGCGCCGTCTCGGCTGCGGTCAGCGCGCCCAGGTCGAGGCCGATCGGGGCGCTGATCCGTTGCAGCTGGTCCTCGGTCATGCCGGCCGCCAGCAGCCGCTCGCGACGGTGCTCCTGGGCCCGCCGGCTGCCCATCGCGCCGATGTAGCCCGCCTCGGAGGCGAGGACGGCACTCAGCGCCGCGTCGTCGAGCTTCGGGTCGTGGGTCAGCACGGCGACCGCGGTGGCGCGGTCGATCGGGTCGAGCTGGGCCAGGGCCTCCTGCGGCCAGGCGGCGATCACCCGCTCGGCGGCGGGAAAGCGCTCGGGGGTGGCGAACCGGGCCCGCGGGTCGATCACGAACGCCCGCCAGCCAGCCAGCACGGCCACCTCGGCCAGCTGCGCGGCGAAGTCGACCGCGCCGAAGACGATCAACCGCGGCGGCGGCGCCACCACGTCAACGAACAGGGTGGCGCCGGCGACCTCCTGCTGCTCGCTGCGCTCGCTCCACAGCGCCGCGCCGGCCAGCTCCAGCGCGGCGGCGTCGAGCCCGGCGCTCCCCAGGCTTCCCGAAGCCGCTCCATCGGCCCCCACCAGCAGCTTGGCCCCCGGCAACGGGCCGCCCTGGAGCACGGTCACCAGCGCCGCCCGGGCGCCGCTCCGCGCCAGGGCGTGAAACCGCGCCTGCAAACCTCCGTAGGCCTCGACCCAGACGGAGATCTCACCGCCACACGGCAGCCCGACGTCCCAGGCATCATCGTCGGCGATCCCGTAATGCAACAGCCGTGGCGGCGCTCCCCCGATCACCGTCTCGGCCACCTCCACCACCGCCCCCTCGACGCAGCCGCCGGAAACCGCGCCCGAGACCTGACCGATCTCGTTGACGGCCATCTTCGTCCCCGCCGGCTGCGGCGCTGACTTCTTGGTGGCGACCACCGTGGCCAGCGCGACCTGCTCGCCCCGGTCCACCCAGTCCTCGATCGTTTCCAGCAGGGACCGGAAGTCGCTCATCAGGACACCGCCCCGGCCGCGCCGGCCGCCCCCGCCAGCACCGCCTGGTAATCGTCCCAGGTATCGACGTCGAGCGGAACCCGCCCGGGCACCGGCACGTCAACCACCGAACCGGCATGGCGATCGAGCAGCTTCCACACGCCCTTGTCGCCGTGCAGGTGGGCCAGCTCGCCGAACATGCTCCTCCCGAAGGCCAGCGGATGCCCGCGCCCGTTCTCATACGCGCAGGCGGTCAGCGGCGCGCCAACGCGTCCAGAGAGCAGCGCGCTCACGGCCAGAGCGCCGACCCCGGGCTGATCACCCAGCATCAGCACCAGCGCCTCCGCGCGCTCGTCCACCGACCCCAGCGCCGCGGCGATCGACGACGAGCACCCCTCGCCATAGGCCGGATTCTCCACGACCTCTACCCCGCTCAAATCGACGGCCGCCCGGACGGCCTCCGCGCCGCCCCCGAGTACGCAGAGCAGCTGATCGAACGGACACGCCCGGGCGACGGCAAGCACGTGGTCCAGCAGGGTCCCCGAGCCATACGGCAGCAGCTGCTTGGGCTGGCCCAGGCGCTTGGATCCGCCCGCCGCGAGCACCAGCCCGGTGACCATCATCCGCGCTGCATCGCTTCCCACACGCGGCCGGGCGTGCAGGGCATTTCGACGTGGCGGACGCCGAACTCGCGCAGCGCGTCGACCACCGCCCCGACGATCGCCGGCGGCGAACCGACGGTGGCCGATTCGCCGATGCCCTTGGCGCCGATTGGATGATGCGGCGACGGCGTGACGGTGAAGCCGGTCTCCCAGTCGGGCACCTCGACCGAGGTCGGGATCAGGTAGTCCATCAGCGAGGCGGCCAGGCAGTTGCCCTCCTCGTCGAAGGCGATCTGCTCCATCAGCGCGATCCCGACGCCATCGGTCAGACCGCCGTGGATCTGACCCTCGATGATCATCGGGTTGATCCGGGTGCCGCAGTCGTCGACGGCGATGAAACGCCGGACCTTGACCTTGCCGGTGTCGGGGTCGACATCGACGACGCAGACGTAGGCCCCGAACGGGAACGTGAGGTTCGGCGGGTCGTAGACGATCTCGGCGTCGAGCCCGGCCTCGATTCCCGGCGGCAGCTCCACCGATCCGCGTGCGGCCTTGGCGATCTCCGGGATGCTCGCCCCCTGCTCGGGATCGCCGGTCACGAACCAGCGGGCGGGCCGGGTGGGCGGGTCGCATTCCCACTCGAGGTCGGCGGGCGAGACCTCGAGCATCGCCGAGGCGACGATCCGCGCCCGCTCCCGCACCTTGCGGGCCACCAGGGCGGTGGCCGCGCCGCTGACGGGGGTCGAGCGCGAGCCGTAGGTGCCCAGGCCGTAGGGCGTGGTGTCGGTGTCGCCGTGGATCACGTCGACGTCCTCGGGCGGGATCCCCAGCTCCTCGGCCACGATCTGGGCGAAGGTCGTCTCGTGGCCCTGACCCTGGGTCTGGACGCTGATCGCCAACTGGGCCTTGCCGGTCGGGGATACGCGCAGCGTCGCCCCGTCGTTCATCCCGAGCCCCATGATGTCCATGTGCTTGCGCGGCCCGGCGCCCACCGCCTCGGTGAAGAACGAGAGCCCGATCCCCATCAGCTCCCCCCGCTCGCGGCGTTCGGACTGCTCGGCCCGCAGCGCGTCGTAACCGGCCAGCGCCAGCGCCTGGCGCAGCGCGCGCTCGTAGTCGCCGGAGTCATACACCCACCCGGTTTTCGACGCGAACGGAAACTGGTCGGCGCGGATCAGGTTGCGCAGCCGCAGCTGGGCGCCGTCAATGCCCAGCTCGTAGCCCAGGCAGTCGACCAGCCGCTCGACTAGGTAGACCGCCTCGGCGATCCGGAACGAGCACGCGTAGGCCACCCCGCCGGGCGCCTTGTTGGTGTAGATCCCGCGGACATGGCAGTGCGCCGCTTCGATGTCGTAGGAACCGGTGAACACGCTGAAGAACCCGGCGGGGTAACGGCTGGGCTGCGCGGTCGAGTTGAACGCCCCGTGGTCGGCGGTCGCGTCGGCGCGCACGGCCAGGATGCGGCCGTCGCGGTCAGCGGCGATCGCGCCGCGCATGATGTAGTCGCGCGCGAAACCGGTGGACATCAGGTTCTCCGAGCGGTCCTCCATCCATTTCACCGGTTTGCCGAGCATCATCGAGGCGACGGCGGCGCAGATGTATCCGGGATACACCGGCACCTTGTTGCCGAAGCCGCCGCCGACGTCCGGCGAGATCACTCGGATCTGGTGCTCGGGGATTCCCATCAGCAGCGCGTATACGGTGCGGTGCGCGTGCGGAGCCTGCGTCGTGGACCACAGCGTGAGCTTGCCGCTGACCCGGTCGAAGTCGCCGACGGCGCCGCAGGTCTCCAGCGGCGCGGGGTGCGAGCGTGGATAGACCATCTCCTGCTCGACCACGACCTCGGCCCGGGCGAAGGCCCGCTCGCAGGCGTCACGATCGCCGGCTTCCCAGTCGAAGATGCGGTTGTCGCGCTGGTCGGCGAGGTCGTCCCGGATCACCGGGGCGCCTGGATCCAGCGCGGTGCGCGGATCGACGACCACCGGCAGCGGCTCGTACTCGACCTCGATCAGCTCGAGTGCGTCGCGGGCCGAGTAACGGTCCTCGGCGATCACGAAGACGACCTCCTGGCCCTGAAAGCGAACCTTGTCGGTGGCCAGCACGGCCTGCACGTCACCGGACATGGTGGGCATCCAGGCCAGCCCGCGCGCCTGCAGGTCATCGCCGGTGATGACGGCCTGAACCTTCGGATGCTGGAGCGCGGCCGAGGCATCGATCGAGACGATCCGCGCGTGGGCGATCGGGCTGCGCAGCAGCGCGCCGTGCAGCATTCCCGGGAGCTGAACGTCATCGACGTACTTGCCCTGCCCGCGAATGAAGCGAGCGTCCTCCTTGCGCCGCAGGCGCCCGAAGCCGATCACCCGCTCCTCCAGGGTGGCCATCCGCACTAGCCGCGGGGGCGCCCGAACGCCCTGCCGTAGTCAACCCCGGGCTGCTCGATCGCCACATTGACGGCGCGGCAGCGGCCGCAGCGGATCCGGAGCTTGCGGTTCATATACTCGGGGGCCATCGCCGTGGCCAGCACGTTCCCGCACTGCACGCAGGCATAGTCGTCGGGGCCGTTGCCGCTGAATACGGGCCGAGTCGCGTCTTCCTGGACGGCGGTGCCGCCATCAGGGGGGATCTCGCCCGGCTCGGGTGCCCGCATCGCGATCTGCGCCATCAGTGGATCCTCCCGGCGGCTTTCCGCCTCGACAATCGTCCACCCTCTCGACCGTAGCGGACCGCCAGTAACTCGGCCATGATCGAGATGGCCACCTCCTCGGCGCTGACCGAGCCGAGGTCGAGGCCGATCGGCGCGCTGATACGCGGCAGCTGATCCTCCGAGACGCCGGCGGTGAGTAGACGTTCGCGGCGCTGAGCCTGCGCTCGCTTGGAGCCCATCGCGCCGATGTAGGCGGGCTCGGAGGCGAGCGCTTCGATCAGGACCTGGTCGTCGATCTTGGGGTCGTGGGTGAGGACCGCGATGTACGTTGCGCGGTCGATCCCCCCGAGCCGCTGGTAGGCCTCCCGCGGCCAGGCCACGATTACCTCCTCGGCGCCGGGGAAGCGCGCGGCGGTGGCGAACTGGGCGCGCGGATCGATCACGTAGGGCCGCCAACCGGTTGCCCGCGCGAAGCGGGCCAGGTGGCTGGCGTACTCCACCGCTCCGAAGATCAGCACCCGGGGCGGGGGCGCGGTCACGTCGACGAACAGGTCTCCCCGCAGCTCCGAGCGCTCCTCCCACATCAGCTCCTGCGCGTCGGCGGCGACCTGCTGGTCGAGCTGCGGGTCGCCGAGACCGCCCTCGCGCTCGCCGTCGGCGCGCACCAGCATTCGCCGGCCAGCCTGCGGACCGCGCACCGCGGTAACCATCGCCGCCCGCCCGCCCTCGCGGGCGAGCCGCGCGAATGCGCTCTGCACACTCATGCGCTCATGCCCAGCCAAACCCGAGTTCGGCCCCCAGGCCGACACTCGCCAGGATGGACGAAGTCCATCCCACTCACGGCTCGTAGCGCTCCACCCACACGTCGATCTCGCCGCCGCAGGGTAGGCCCACGTCCCAGGCCTGGTCGTCGCCGATCCCGAACGAGTGGAGCTGGGGCTCGCCGCCGGCGAGCACCTGCGCGGCGACCTCCACCACCGCGCCTTCCACGCACCCGCCCGAGACCGCGCCGTAGACCTCGCCGCTGTCGTTGACCAGCATCTTGGCTCCCGGCGGCCGGGGTGCCGAGCGCCGGATGGCCACGACCGTGGCGATGGCCACGCTGTCGCCGCGGGCCACCCACTGCTCGAGCTGCTGCGCGACGTCCTTCACAGCTGTGCCAGCTTCCCGGTGAAGTCCTTGATCAGCGCGTCGAGCACCGACTGCACGACCCCCTCGCCCATCGACGCCGCCTTGCCGGTGATCTGCGCCGCCGTGTGCACGTTGCCGCCGCCGTTCTCCAACGAGAACGTCACATCGGCGTTGGCGTGCCCCTGGCCGCCGGCCTCCCGCGACTTGACCTGGAGCACCGCGCGGTGGGCGCCATCGTCCTGCTCGATCACCGTAACCGTCCCGGTGAACTTCATCGACATCGCGCCCATCTTCACCTTGATCTCGGCCTTGGCGGCGTCGGGCCCCATGCGCTCCAGGACGCTACCTCCCTCGACGCAGGGAATCACCTTGTCGAGGTCGAGGATCGCCTGCCAGGCCTCGTCGATCGGCTTGGCCGTGGTGAACGGATGGTCCAGCTCAACCATGTCGGGTCCCTCCTTGAGTCAAGGGTGTCATAAGGCATTATCAATCTGGCGTTTCCTATAGGCTTTCCTCATGCCTATCTCCTCCGGCCGGCATACGCTGGGTCCCGGCAACGCGACCCTCACGGTCAAGACCGGCAAGACGGGCGCGGCCGCCAAGGCTGGACACAACCTCGTCTTCGAGGTGAGTGCTTGGACCGGGACGCTGGAGGTCGGCGAGGACCCGGCCCAGACCCGGATCGAGCTGAGCGCGGACAGCGGCTCGCTGCGGGTGCTCGAGGGCAGCGGCGGGGTCCAGGCGCTCGACGCGGACGACAAGGACGCGATCAAGCAGACGATCGACGACGAGGTCCTGCGGGGCGCCGCCATCGAATTCCGCTCCCACCGGGCCGAGCTCGGCCCGGAAACGCTCGGCGTAGACGGTGAGCTCTCGCTCGGCGCAGCCTCCCACCCGGTGGCGTTCGAGCTGGCGCTGGGCGCCGACGGCCGGCTGGCCGGCAGCGCCAAGTTCAAGCAAACCGACTTCGGGATGAAGCCGTACTCGACCCTGTTCGGCACCCTCAAGGTGGCCGACGAGGTCGAGGTGGTGATCGACGCGAAGCTCGCGTCTAGTTGAATTCCGCGCGATGTCGCCGGCACCAGGCTCACCCCCCAGGCTCCTGTCGATTGACGAGGCGCTGGCGCTGGTCGCCGCGCAGGTCAGCGCCCTGCCGGCGGAGTCGGTGGAGCTCGACGATGCCTACGGGCGCTTCCTGGCCGAGGGGATGCACGCGGAGATCGACCTGCCGCCGTTCCCCAACTCGGCGATGGACGGCTTCGCCCTGCACGCCGCCGACACCCCAGGGTCGCTGGGGATCGTCGGCGAATCGGCGGCCGGCAGGCCTTACCGCGGCGCCGTGGAATCGGGCCAGGCGATCGCGATCTCGACCGGCGCCGTGGTGCCGAGCGACGCCGACGCGGTCGTGCCGGTCGAGGACGTCACGGTGAGAGACGGTCGCCTCGAGGTGCCGGCCGCGGTGCCGACCGCTGAACATGTCCGCGGCACCGGCAGCGACGTCCGTCGGGGCGAGCCGCTGCTGGGCGCCGGTACCCGCATCGGTCCGGCCCAGATCGGCGCGGCGGCGGCCGTCGGCCTGCGTTCGCTGCCCTGCCACCGCCGGCCGCGGGTGGCGATCCTCACCACCGGCAGCGAGCTGCGTGCGCCGGGCGAGAAGCTCGGCGAGGGCGAGATCTTCGACGCCAACGGCCCGATGCTCCGCGCCGCGCTGCGCACCGCCGGGGCGCTGGTGGTCCAGATCCCCGCCGCCGCCGACACCGCGGAGGCCCATCGCGTCGCGCTCGAGCAGGCGCTCGAACACGACGTGGTCATCACCTCCGGGGGGGTGTCCGTCGGAGACCATGACCTCGTCCGCGAGGTCGGTCGCGAGCTCGGCATCCGCGAGCTGTTCTGGCGCGTGGCCCTGCGTCCCGGAAAGCCCCTGTCGTTCGGCGTGCGTGAGCGCACGCTGGTCTTCGGGCTTCCCGGGAACCCGGTCTCGACGCTGGTCTGCTTCGAGCTGTTCGTGCGTCCGGCGCTGCTGGCCAGCCAGGGCGCGCGCCACTTCCAGCCGGCGTTCGCCGACGGGGCTCTCGGCGTCGCCGTGCGTCAGAACCCGCGGCGTGACGACCTGATCCGCGTGCGCGTCGCCCGGACCGGCGGGTTGCCGGTGCTCACCCCGGTCCCCGGCCAGCAGTCCCACCAGATCGCGGTCACCGCCGGCGCCGACGCCCTGGCGCGGATCCCGGCCGGAAGCGGTGAGCTGCCGGCGGGCGCCGAGGTCGCGTATCTGCCGATTCACAGCTTCTGAGTCCCCCGGCGAATGGTCACTGCCGGCCACTTAGTCCCGGTAGACGGCCTGGGCATCGAGGCCGCCCTCGACGCCGGCAGGCAGGGCACCGCTGCCGTGGGCGTATAACGCAATTTCGGCGATCGTCTGCGTGCGGCCGGGATCGGTGCCGCTGGAGAACGCGCCGTTGTCCCAGTTCAAGGAATCGGGGCGGGTCTCCAGCGCCATCCCGGCCAGCAGCTGAGCCTTGGCCCGGATCTTGCCGGTGGCACTCACGATCGCCGCCGGCGTCCCGCTGGAGGGACTCGTGTTGAAGCCGTGACCGGTGCCGAAGCGGTCGGTATCGGCGGGAACCACCTTGACGTCGAGCGCCGGGACGCCGAGCTCCTCGGCGACCAGTTCGGCGTACTTGCCCTCGTGGCCGTCGGCCTCGGTGCTTAGGCTGAGCACCATCTTGCCGGTGGGATGCACGCGTAGAAACACTGCTCGGTATGCCTCGTCAGCCACCGCTGAGCCTCCGGATCTGATCGTGGGTGGGCGGGTGGGGTCTAGTCACGCGGGCTCGCCGGCGAGTCGCTGACGCTCTTGATGTGCGGAGAGGGCGTTGTGGTCCTCCAGATCGCAGAAACTCGGCTGCGGACCTCCCATGGGATGCGGCGCAACCGCCGGACGCTCGCACCCGGGGTAAATGCATTGCTTGGGCTCTGGCTCGCTCATTTGAAGATCGCTCCGCGGTCGGCCCCCCAGCCCGGGGTGGTGTTGCCCCGGCTGGGCCCGTAGCCACTGGGCATCGCCACCGAGCTGCCGGCCACCGGCGTCGCGCTGGCCCAGGGCTCCGCTTCGCCGGCCGTGGGCGGCTGCCCCGCGGGTGGCGTCCAGCTCGCGCCGGGCAGCCCGTCGTGCGCGCGCTCGGCGCCGATCGCCTCGACCACCTGCCCGAGCGCCTCGAGGCTGTGTCCGCTGACCAGCACGTCGCAATGCGGCAGCGCGGCCGCCATCCCGCCGGCCTTGGGGGAAAAGCCCTCCGCGCTGACGCGGGGATTGACCCATACGATCCGGTAGGCCAGACGGCGCATCCGCTCCAGTTCGCGCCCCACCAGTGTCGGGTCGCCCCGCTCCCAGCCGTCGGAGAGAATCACGATCACCGCGCCGCGAGCCATCCCGCGCCGGCCGTGGCGGTCGTTGAACGACTTCAGGGCGTCGCCGATCCGCGTCCCGCTGGACCAGTCGGGAGCGGCCGCGGCGGCGCGCTGGATCGCCCGCTCGGGACTGCGCGAGTGCAGCGCCCGGGTCAGCCGAGTCAGGCGCGTGGCGAACACGAAAGCCTCCGCGCCGCGCGCGGCGCCGACGGCGCAGGTCAGGAACTGTAGATAGGCGCGAGCGTAAGGCTCCATCGACCCGGAGATGTCGCAGAGCAGCACGATCCGCCGGCGCACGATCCGCCGGCGCCGGCGGGCGAGCCGGATCGGATCGCCGGCGGTGCGCAGGCTCCCCCGCAGCGTCCGGCGCATGTCGATGCGCTCGCCGTGGCGGTCGCTCCGGCTGCGGCGCGAGCGCCGCTCCGGCGTGGCGATCTCCATCCGGGCCATCAAGCGGTAGAGCTGAGCCAGTTCTCCGGGCCCGAGCGCGTCGAAGCGCTTCTCTCGCAGCAGCTCGTCGTCGCTGGCCGCCATCGGGACTGCGACCTCGCGCGCCTTCTCGTTCTCACCGGCGCCGAGCGGGGATGACGACGCTGCTCCCGGGGGCGAGTCCTCGGCCCCGTCGCTCGGCGGCGCGCCCGCGTCGGCCGGACGCTCGTCGGGCGGCGCCGGCTGCCGGTTCGCATCGGCAAGGTCGGGACGCGCCGGGTGATCGAGGCCCGAGCCGAACACCGCGGCGAAAGCGGCGTCGAAGGCCCGCGCCTGTGATTGATCGGAGACGAAGACGGCGCGGGCGGTCCAGTACAGCCGCCGTCGCGAGATCGGCTTGACCAGCGCGAGCGCCTGCGCGAAGCGGGCGGCCCGCTCGGCGGTGCTCGGCACCCCGGCCCGGTGCAGCCGCTGGCCGAAGGCGCCGGCCAGCGCGGGGAGATCGAGCAGGATCGTCTCCAGGCG
>JALYXK010000441.1 GCA_030947145.1 Actinomycetota bacterium | reverse complement strand
GAACGTGACCTTGACGGTGCCCTCGTCCTCGACTTCAACGTCGTAGATCAAGCCGAGCTCGACGAAGTCCAAGCCCAGCTCCGGATCGATTACGTCGCGTAGCGCGTCGGTGACTTCTTCAACGTTGACCATGCCACGAAGTCTAGGGCAGTCGGATCGCCGGCCTTGTCACGGGACCTGCTCCTTCGGTAGGTTTGCGCGATCGTCGAGTTCGATGACAAGCCGCCCACCCTTCGCTGCTGCGGGGAGGAGGGCCGGGCGACGCAGGGGTCTCGGCGGCGCGCACTGGTGCGAGCGATCACCGCCCACACCGACGTGATCGTCGACCTCACCGAGCTGGTCTTCGCGGATACATCGCTGATGATCGACCTGGCGATGCTCTCCCGCCGGCTGCGGACCCGCGGCCGCGCGCTGCTGCTGCACGGAGCCCAGCCGCAGATCCAGCGTCTGATCGAGCGGGTGGGGCTGGATCGCCTCCCCGGCGTGAGGGTCGACGGCCCCTCCCCGTCCTTTGCGGGTTAATCAACAACAGCAGTACCCTGCTTGGTGTGCTCTTCCTGTTCCTGCTGCTCGCCTGGCCGATCGCGGAGCTATTCGTGGCGATCGAGGTCGCCAACGCGATCGGGGTCCTCTGGACCATTCTCCTGCTGATCGCGGGCTGGCCGATCGGGACCTGGGCTCTGCGCTCACAGGGTCGGCTGGTGTGGCGCCGTTTCGCCCTGGCGGTGTCGGAAGGCCGCCCGCCCGCCGGGGAGGTGATCGACGGAGCGCTGGTGCTGGTCGGCGGCGGGCTGCTGATCACGCCTGGCTTCATCACCGACGCGCTGGGGCTGCTAATGCTGCTGCCGCCGACCCGGGCGGGGATTCGAGCCCTGGTCGTCCGCAACTTCCGCAGCCGGCTGATGGCTCGGGCGGTCCGGTTCACACCGGCCGGCCGTGACTACGACGTCGAGGCAACGGCCACCGACATCGATCAGCCGCATCTCGGCGCATGAACACCGGTCCACGAGCGGATCTGCGAACGCTGGCGTTCGGAGATCTCGAGACGGGTCTGTGGGGCGCCGCCCTGGGTTCCGCCGAGGCGCTCGTGGCGGTCGGCTCGCTTGATTGCCATAACCCGATCCCGGCTACGCCGGTGCGGCTCCAGGACGCGGTCGGCGCGGGAGCGGCCGGCGAGGCCGACTGGGAGCTGACCGGCCCGGGCCTGCAGCTCCGACTGACGCCACACCGGGCGACGCCCTCCGACCCGGCGGGCGATCAGTTCGCGCAGCTCTGCCGGGTCAGAGGCAGCGTGGTGGTGGCGGGAGCGCAGCGCGAAGTCGACTGCCTCGGGCTGCGCAGCTACGCGGCCGACGTGGATCTGAGCTCGCTGGAGTCGGCCCGGCAGGTGCTCGCCTGGTTCGCCCCCGACGACGGGATCGCGCTGAGCTCCCGGCGCCCGCGCGGCGCCAAGGGGCACGATCGCGACACGATCAAGGCCGTGGTGCTCGAGCCCGATGGCCCCGTCGCCGTGGCCGAGGGGCGCCTGTCGACCACCTACGCCGGCTTCGGCGTGCCGGAGAGAGTGGGCCTCGAGCTGTGGTTGACCGAAGAGGAAGACCAGTTTCCGCGCCGCGTCTCGGGTGAGGCGCTCGGCGTCGGCGCCGACGGCCAGGCACTCGATCTGGCGGTCGGGCTGCACCCGTTTCGCTGCCACAGCCGCGGCCGCGACGGCGGGGGCGCATACCTCGTCGCCCGGCCGCGATGACCAGCCAGGCCTCCGGACACACTCAGGGCTCGGAATCGGCCCGACCGGCGATCGAAGCCATCATCAGTGACTTCGGCGGGGTTCTGACCACTCCGCTGCTCGACTCTTTCCTGGCCTTCGAGCGGACCGCCGGCGTCTCGCCCCAGGCGTTCGGCCAGGCGATGATGGTGATCGCCGAACGGGACGGCGCCAACCCTCTCTACGAGCTCGAGACCGGGCGCATGAGCGCCGCCGCGTTTCTGGAGTCGCTCGGGCTCGAGCTGTCCCGTCAGCTCGAGCGGGAGATCGACATGAGCGGCTTCGGCGAGCACTACTTCTCCCATTTGCATCCCAATCAGACGATGATCGATTACCTGCGCGAGGTGCGCGGCCGGGGCTACCGGATGGCGCTGTGCACCAACAACGTCCGGGAGTGGGACCCCTTATGGCGGGCGAAGCTCCCGGTGGACGAGATCTTCGACGTCGTCGTGGACTCCGGGTTCGTCGGCACGCGCAAGCCGGAGCGGCGCATCTATGAGCTCACGCTGGAGCGCCTGGAGGTGCCCGCGGCCGCCGCGCTCCTGATCGACGACATCGAAGTCAACTGCACGGCCGCCCGCGAACTCGGCCTGCAGGCCGTGTGGTTCCGCTCGACCGATCAGGCGTTGGAGGAAGTTGAAGCCGCCCTGACCCGGGCTTAGGGTCGCGGGGCCCCTAGTTTTCGCTGCCGAGCCGATCCCAGCAGTACAGCTCCAGGCATTCACCCGCCAGTTGCACGCAGCGCTCCTCGGACAGCCAGGGGAGCACGGTGTCGAGGGCCTGCTCCTCCCCCACCCCCGCCTCGAACGCCTCCTCTCCGCGAAAGCCTGCGGCGATCTTCAGCGCCTCTCGACGGTTTTCGCCGAGCGACGGGAAGACGTTGACCAAGAACTCCTTGTTGGGGAGCGGATGCCCCACCTCCAACGACGCGTGCCACGAGGCGAGCATCGACAGGTCGTGCTCGTCGAGATCGGCGACGGCCTTCGCGTAGTGGGAGGCGAGCTCCGACTCGGGGATCTCGTCGACCCACGCCCGTACGACCTCGCCGAGGATCTGGCGGCGTGCTTCGCGCCCCACCGAGTCGGCGATCACCCGGATGGCGTTCTGGGGTTCGATGAAACAGAGAGACATTGCAGCTCCGGCTTGTAGATGCGGACGCCGGGAAGTTAGGCGTTGCACCGGACGGAGCGGCTGTGGACCGATCCCGCCGCCGGACGGGGCCGCGGATCAACCGGCCAAGGTGACCGTGGCCACCGGCGAGAACGACGCGGCGTTGCGCTTGTCGGCGGGCAGCGCGATCCGCAGCTTGACGACTCCGGGCGCAGACCAGCGATGGCTGACCGCGTAGCGCGATTTCTTGCTCAGGCGTACGTGGCCGAGCCCCCGCCAGGTGCCGCCGATCCGCTCCTCGAGCCGCACACGCTGTCCGCTGTGGGAGGGATCGACGTGGCCGGTCAGGGTAATCTTGTGCCCGTGAGAGAGCTTGAACGTCCGAGCGGAAACCGTCAGCTTGGCCTTCACGACCTGGTCGATGGTGGGGCTCTTGGCGCCGCCCGAGGCCACGTACCAGGCGCGGTCGGTCTTGACCTTGCTCCCGGCCCGGCGCAACTGGTAGGCGCCTGAGGCGTTCGTGGTCGTCGAGGCGAGCTTCTGGAAGCTCTTCTGGCCCGCAAGCTCCTGCCACAGCGTCACCGCCGTACCCGCGGTCGCCCCCCTGATCTGGCCGGAGATCGTCACCGCCGAGCCCGCCACCGATGGGTTCGGCGACGCGGCGATGGTCGCGGGCGCGATGCACACGACGGTGCCGGGACAGCAGGGCAGGATCGTGGGGGCATCCGGGGATGGGATCGGGGGCCCGCAACACGTAACGATCGGATTGGCCAGCGGGCAGATGATCGCGGGCGCCGCGCCCGAGGCGGTCGAAGGTCCGACCGATATGGAGAGCGCGCCGATGGCAATCAGCGCGGCCAGCAACGAGAGAACGAGTGAGCGGCGCATTTACGGATTCTCAGCTTTCCGTGGCTCTAGCAGAATAAACCCACGACGGCCCGGAAGGTTGCGCGGCTCTCATAACCCCAGCACGTCCAGGGCCCGCTGCAGCGCTGCCGGGTCGGGCTCGGTCTCGAGCCCCATCCCGAGCGTCGCCCTCCGCCCGACGCCCCAATTGTGCAGTCCGAGGTCGAGGGCCTCGAGCGGAAGCCCGCAGGCCTGCGCCAGCTCGGACGCCCTGCGCTCGAGCAGCAGCGAGTCGCCAATTCCGAGCGCGCGCTTGGCGGCCACCGTCGTCTCGTTGGCACCCCCGAACTGCAGGGACGCGGCGGAGAGCTCATAGGCCCCCAGGCGCCCGAGCAGGACGAGCAGCTCGAAGCGCACGTCGCGCGACATCCCGGGCAGCGCCAACCGCTCGAACACGCGGGCGAACCGCCGCTCGGCTGTCCAGGCGCCGTCGCCGGTGAACGCAGCCGCCTGCGAGCCGGAGCGGCCCGCCCAGGCCCGGTACGCGTCGAGCGTCTGGGTGCCGCGAGCGGGGTCATGCGCGCTGCGCGGGCCGAACTCCACCGTTTCGAGGTCCGGCATCTCTCCCGAGCTCCAGGTGGTTCGGGCCGACTCGATCGCCCGGAAGGGATACTCGCCATCGAGCGGACAGACATAGGCGATCTGAAAGGCTAGCCAGGTGCGCTCCTCGAGCGCGAGATCAGGGCTGGCGACCTCCGCGTACAACCCCGGAGGATCCTCGCCGAGCCGGACGAGACGCGCGGCGGCGAACGCCAGCTCCCGGGCGAGCCGCTCGGCATCCTCACTGGACTTCAGGCCGGGGGCGAGGCCCGAGCGAAAGCCGTCATCGGCGCCGCGGGCGAGTTGGCTGACCGTCACCCGACCCGAGCCGGCCCGCGAGGACGTGACGCTCCGAGCCCGACTCGACGGGCTAGCCGGCGCCCGCGGCAGCCCGGTCCGCGGGGCGCCCGAAGATACGACCGGCCGCAATTCGACCGACTGCTCGCGAGAGCAGATCGGGCAGTTCTGAATCAGTCGGTTGTGGCGACAGAAGCTGGGCACGAACCTTAATCCTAGGAGGCTCGGGCGCCGGCCGAACTCCTTAGTGTGACTCTAAAGAACCGCGGGACTGGCGCTGGCGAAACGCGCGTGCCTTGGCCCGGTTTCCGCAGACCCGCATGTTGCACCAGGCGCCCGAGTGGTTCCGCGTGTGGTCGTAGAATGCCCATTCGCACGCGTGCTCGCGACAGGCCTTCAGCCGCGGCCAGCTTCCGTCCGCGACCGCAGCCTGGACGATCACCAGCAGCCGGCCGAGGGCACCCGGGACGCCGTCGGCCTGTGGTTCGAGCGAGGCCTCACCGCCCGCTCTGAAGCGGAGCCGGACATTGGCTCGGCAGACGGCGTCGTCGAGCGCCTCCAGCGCCTGGGCCGGCTCTGGCGCGGCGCCGTTGTGGGCCAGCAGCAGGGCGCGCAGCGCCTCGCGGAGCTCGAGGGCGTGGTCCAGATCGTCGTGGGTGGCCCGCAGGCCCCGGGGGGCGAGCTGGTGCTCGACCAGCCAGCCGGCCAGAGCCGCCGGCTCCTCCAGCTGCTCGGCGTCCTGCTCGATGTCGATGGTGTTCACGAACGCCCTGACCCGCTCCAGCGCTCCCGGCGCGTGCTGTTCCTTGCTCATAACCACCAACATTACTTGACTGGTTACGTAACCGTCTATATTATTTTAACGGTTATGAGCTCTCGATCGACCGACACGCCGGTCACCCGCCTGACCCTGAGATTTGCCTGCGCCGCGGATTCCGACCGGTTGCGGGTGCTGGCTCAGCTCGACTCGGCCCAAGCCCCCACCGGCCCGGCGCTGGTGGCCGAGGTCGACGGTCGCCTGCGGGCCGCGCTGCCGCTCGACGGCGCGCCGCCGATCGCGGATCCGTTGCACCGCGGTGCCGAGCTGGTCGAGCTGCTCCGGCTGCGCGCCGGTCAGCTCGGGCGCGCTCAGCTGGCCTGAGCCGACGCGCCGCCTCCCATGAGGTCGGGGTCGGGGTCTCCACCGGCCTGACGACGGCGGTCCTCTCGGCCCCGCTCGAGCACCTCCTTGAAACTGCGGAAGCGGAAGATCAGCACCAGGGCGGCGAAGCCGAGCACCGAGCTGAGCACGGCCGTGGCGATCTGCTGACCGACCGAGAACGATCCGACGTTCGGATTGTGAGCAAAGATCGTCAGCAGCAGCGCCTGCTGGACGCCCGCGCCGCCGGGGGTGAAGGGGAAGACCGAGGCCACCACCTGGACGCCGAGGACCAGCAGCGCGTTGCGCACCGATCCGCCGATGTGGAATGCCTCGAGCAGCGCCCAGTAGGCGCCGAATCGAAAAATCCAGCTGGCGAACTGCCAGGCGGCCATCTCGCGGCGGTAGCGACGGCGGTCGCGGAGGATCGTGAAGCCCTGGCGCACGCGCTGCCAGAACGCCCGCACGCGCGCAGAGAGGACGGCGAAGCCCACCATGAAGCCGATCCCCAGCGCCGTCAGCAGGAACAGGGTGAACCGCATGTGCGAGGCGAAGAAGCTGATGTCGAACGCGTGCAGCTTTGAGAAGTCCGGCGGCTTGGGAAACACGCCCTGCGTAAAGGCGAAGGCCATCACCACCAGACCGATCAGCCAGTCGAAGATGACGCCCGTCGACAGCGCGGCGGCCAGCGTCGGATAGCTGCTGGCCGGAATCGCGCTCCGGACCAGGAATAGCTGCGCGATGTTCCCGCCGCCCAGCGGGAACACGTTGTTGACAGCGTAACCGACCATGTAGCCGCCCCAGACGTCCCGCCAGCGCACCCGCTCCTGCGGATACGCCGCCTGCACCGCGGCCCACAGCGCGCGCGAGCGCAGCAGCAGGTAGATGCCGTAGAGGCCCAGGCCGACCAGCAGCCAGATCCATTTGAGGTTGGCCAGCTGCGAGAAGAAGGTGCCCGCCGAATCCAGGAAGCTGCTGACCGTGCATCCGATCGAGCAGCTGTGATGGGTGGGGGCGGCGGCCGCGACTGCCATCGACACACGGTCGCACACCGGGCCGCCGGAGCGCGCACAGACAGGCATTAAAAGGCCCGGGGGACCCAGATCCTTCTGGGTCCCCCGGAGAGTCAGGGAAGTGGGGGCGCAGTTCCCTGACCGACAGGGGCGAGTTTCCCCGTCCCAAGCGTGCAGTAAACCTGAATTCGCAATCCGTCCGCGCCGCCCCTCTCGCGCGACATGCGCCACCGGTAGTTAAACGTAGCACTTACGCTTAGTCAAGCCAGGCGCTGAACGGCCTCAGCGGGCGCCGGGCCCGCTGAAGAACTCCTCCCCGGGCCGGACCGTGCCCGCGGCCTCGGCCTCGTGGCGCAGCCGCCGGTCGGCCTCGCCGCTCCAGGCTCCGATGGCCAGCAGCTCACGGTCCTTGTCCATCGGCGAGCCGTCGAGTGTCCGGTTGACGACGCGAGCGCACTTGCGACCCTCGGAGATCGCGGTCACGATCAGCGATTGGCCGATGCGGGCGTCGCCACAGGCGAACACCCCGGGCACCGAAGTCTTGTACGTCTGTTGGGTCTTGAGGTTCCCGCGGTGGTCGAGCTCGAGCTCCAGTTGCTTGACCACCCCGTGGCGCTCAGGGCCCTCGAAGCCGATCGCGATCAGGACCAGGTCCGCCTCGAGCACGAATTCGCTGCCGGGCACCGGCGTGAGATCGCGGGACGAGGTCCCGGTCACCTTGCGGGCGTATACGTGGCTGACCGCTCCCTCCTTGCCGCCAAATCCGGTGACCTCCGTGCCCCAGCGGCGTTTGCCGCCCTCTTCGAGGGCGTAGGTGGTCGCGGTCCGCTTCGGGGGCAGCGGCCACGGATGCCGGGGGTCCAGGCCGTCGGTGGGCAGCTCGGCGTAGACGTCGAGCATCACCACGTGGCGCGCGCCCTCGCGGTGCGAGTTCGAGATGCAATCCATCCCAGTGTCCCCGCCGCCGATCACGAGCACGTTCTTGCCGGTGGCGGTGATCACCTTGTCCGGCTCGGTCGGCCGGGACGGCCTGCCCTCCTGCGCCGCAACCCAGCGGTTGCGCTGGTAGAGGTAGTCCATCGCGAAATGGACGTTCGCCAGCTCGCGGCCGGGCGCTTCGATGTCCCGGGACACGCGGGAGCCGATGCTGAGGACCACCGCGTCATATTGCTCTCGCAGCTCCGCGGCCGAGGTGCCGTGGCCCCCGACATCGTCGTCGTACCTGAACTCGATCCCCTCCTGCTCGAGGATCGCCGCGCGACGATCGATGATCCGCTTCTCCAGCTTGGCGTCCGGCACGCCGAAGCGCATCAGGCCCCCCGGGCCCTCGTCGCGCTCGTAGAGGGTGACCCTGTGACCGCAGCGATTGAGCTCGTCGGCCACGGCCATCCCCGCCGGACCGGCGCCGACCACGGCGACGGTCTTGGCCGACCGCCGAGCCGGCGGCTCCGGGACCACCCATCCCTCCGCGAAGGCGCGCTCGGCGATCGCCAACTCGATCTGCTCGATCGTCACCGGATCGTCGTTGATCGCCAGCACGCAGGCGGATTCGCACGGTGCGGGGCAGATCCGGCCGGTGAACTCGGGAAAGTTGTTGGTGGCGTGGAGCTGGTCGATCGCCTCGCGCCATTTGTCACGGTAGACGAGGTCGTTCCAATCCGGGATCAGGTTCCCCAGCGGGCAGCCCTCGTGGCAGAACGGGATCCCGCAATCCATGCAGCGGGCCCCCTGTCGGCGCAGCTCTTCGTCCGGCTGGAGCTGGAAGTACTGCTTGTAATCGTGCACGCGCTCATCGGGGTCCCGCTTGTCGAATCCGACCCGATGAATCTTCAAGAATGCCCCGAGTTCGCCCATGGACGCGGAAGGCTAGTGCATCGTCCCTGGAGGCCTTCGGCGCCGGATCGGCGGCGCGCCGGATCGGTCCGGAGCAGGCCATACAGTCTGCGCGTGCGCGCGTGGGAGAAATGGAGCAGCGTTGGCTTGGGGCTCGTGCTGGCCCTCCTGTTCTTCACCTCGGCCCCGGCCGCCGGACATTCCCGCGCGGGGCGGAGAGCCGCTGATTCGGCTTCGGCAGGCGGCGCTCCGACGATCACCCTTGTCCAGTCGCGCCGGCAGATCACCTCTGGCCATTCCCTGCGGCTCTCCGGGCAGGCCACGGGCGTGCCCGCCGGTACCCAGGTTCGCCTCTCCCAGTCCCCGTACCCGTTCCGGTCCGCCCGGCTGGTGCAAGCGACGGTCACGGCCGCCGATTCGACGTTCTCGTTCTCTGTCTTCCCCGATCGCGACAGCCGCTACAGCGTCCAGCTGGCCGGCAGTGCGGCCCGGGCCCAGGTCAGCGTCGGCGTCGGCGGCAGGACCAGCACCAAGGTGAGGGCGCTTTCCCTCGGCCGGGCCCAGGTCACGATCTTGGTCTCCCACCCGATTGGTCTGCGTTGGGCCCATGCCCAGGTCCAGTGGTCCTACGGAAACGGCTCACACGGCCGCTTCACCGCCGCGGCGGCCACCCGCTCGAGCCGGCTCAGCCGGTACGTGACGATGCTGCGCAGCACGGTGACACTGCCCGCCGGACCGTTCCGCTGGCGGGCCTGCGTGCACCTGCCGGAGGCGCAGGCCCTGCTGAACCCGCGCCGCCCGCCGGGCTGCCGGGGCCGCGGCTACTACGGCGGCGGCCGGCTCCCGTTCGGGTACCCGTCGCCGAGCGCCGTCGCGCGCGCCGGCTCGTATCTGGGCCATCGCATCGGACGCACGGCGTTTGCCGTCGTCGACAGCGAAGGCCGACTCTCGGGCCTGAACATCCACCGGACATTCGTGTCGGCGAGCGTGGTCAAGGCGATGCTGCTGGTCGCCTACCTGCGCCGGCTCGATTCCCGCGGCCAGCACACCGTCGACCCCACCAGCAACTCGTTTCTGTACCCCATGATCAACGTGTCGGACAACAACGCGGCCACGCACACCTGGTCGATCGTCGGCAACTCCGAGCTCTACGCCATGGCCCACAGGGCGGGCATGACCGACTACTCGGTCAGCACCGACTGGGCCAGCTCCCAGATCAGCGCGGCCGACCAGGCGCGCTTCTTCTTTGCCATGGACTCGCTGATCCCCCGGGAATTCGTCGGCTACGCCCGCCGCCTGCTCTCGACGATTGCCGGATTCGAGAGCTGGGGCATTCCCGCCGTGGGCCGCCCGCTCGGCTACGCGGTGTTCTTCAAGGGTGGTTGGCGAGGCACCGGACTCGGCCAGTTGGTTCACCAGATCGGCCGCCTCGAGGGCCATCAGCGCACCTTCTCGATTGCCGTGATGACCGACGGGGACCCCTCGATGGGCTACGGGATCTCGACCATTCAGGGAGTCACCGACGCGCTCCTGTGAGCGGCGGTAGCGTCGGCGCCGATGAGCGACATCGCGCAGATCGTGCCCCGAGGGCCGTTCTCGCTGGCGGCGGCGGCGGGGTTCGGATTCGGCCCCAACGAGGGCCGGCCGCCCGCGTTCGATGGGGCGATGCGAGTCGCGTTTCCGATCGACGGCGGCAGCGGCTACGCCGGAGCGGTGCTGCGCCAGCCTGAGCCGGATGGCCCGGTCCAGATCGAGCTCGAGCTGAGTGACGGCGGCGAAGCCGAGCCCGCGATCGCCCAGATCGCCCGCGTGATCTCGCTGGAAGACGACGGCGAGCAGTTCCTCGAGGTCGGCGTCCGGGATCCGGCCATCGCCGCGCTCCAGCGCGCGCACCGCGGCCAGCGCCCGGTCCTGTTCCACTCCCCATACGAAGGCGCCGCCTGGGCGATCATCTCCGCTCGCCGGCCGGCCGCGCAGGGCGCGAGCGTGCGAGGCGAGCTGGGCGAGCGCCTCGGCGCAAGCTTCGAGCTGGCCGGTCAGACCCTGCATGCCTTCCCGCAGCCGGCAGCGCTGGCCGGGCTCCGGGAGTTTCCGGGACTCAACGCGCAGAAGCTGCAGCGGCTACGGGACGTCGCGCAGGCGGCCGGCGACGGGGCCCTCGACGTCGCTCGTCTGCACGCGCTCGGACCCGAGCTCGCGTACAGGGAGGTGCAGCGTCTGAAGGGGATCGGCCCGTTCTACGCGGGCCTCGTGGTCCTCCGGGCCAGCGGCTTCGCCGACGCCATGCTGGCCGCACCCGAGCCGAAGGTGCTGCGCCACGCCGCCCGGCTCTACAGCCTCGACGCCCCACCCACGCTCGAGCAGCTCGCCGAGCGCGCGCAGGCGTGGCGCCCATTCCGGACCTGGGTCACCGTGCTGATCCGGCTGGCCGGCGACCGGGGGACGTTCTAGGCCATTCGCTCGCCCAGGGACCGCTCACGCCACAGCGGCCGCCTTTTCGGCCCGCTCGGCCAGTGCTCGCCTGTAGTCGCGGGGCATCACCTTGATGAACCGCTGACGCGCGCCCCGCTCCCAGTCCGCCAGCACGTTGCGGGCGACCAATGACCCGGTGCGCTGCGCGTGCTCCTTGATCAGCGCCTTGACCTCTTCGGCGTCCTCGTCGGTCAGTTCCTCGAGGTCCACCAGCTCGGGGTTGCAGCGGCCCGGGAACCGCCGGGCGACGTCGTAGACGTAGGCGATTCCGCCGCTCATCCCGGCGGCGAAGTTGCGCCCCGTCGGTCCGAGCACGACCACGCGCCCGCCGGTCATGTACTCGCAGCCATGGTCGCCCACGCCCTCGACCACGGCCCACACGCCCGAGTTCCGGACGGCGAAGCGCTCGCCGGACAGTCCGCGGAAGAACGCCCGTCCCGACGTGGCGCCGTAGAGAACCGTGTTCCCGACGATCATGTTCTCCTCGGCGCGGAACAGCGCGGTCTCGGGGGGCCGCACGGAGATCACCCCGCCGGACATGCCCTTGCCGGTGTAGTCGTTGGTCTCGCCGCGCAGCGAGAAGGTGACCCCCGGGGCCAGCCAGGCCCCGAAGCTCTGGCCCGCGGAACCCGAGAAGGAAATCTCGATCGTGCCCTCGGACAGACCTTTGGGCCCGTGCTTGCGGGCGATCTCGCCCGACAGGATCCCGCCGACGGTGCGGTTGACGTTGCGGACCAGGATCGGCCCGATCCGCACTGATTCTCCCCGCTCGATCGCCGGCGCGCACCTGCGCACGAGCTCCCAGTCGAGCGCGTCCTCCAGCACCGGCATCTGCGAGCGCGTCCGGTGACGCGGCGTGCCGGGCGGCAGCTCCGGACTCTGCAGAACCATCGAGAGGTCGACGTGCTTGCTCTTCCAGTGGTCAACCGCCGCGTCCATGTCGAGCAGGTCGGTGCGGCCGATCATGTCCTCTAGCCGGCGGATGCCAAGGCTGGCCATGATCTCGCGGACCTCTTCGGCCACGAGGATCATGTAGTTGACCACGTGCTCGGGGGTGCCGCGGAAGCGATTGCGCAATTCGGGATCCTGAGTGGCGATCCCGACCGGGCAGGTGTTCAGGTGACAGACGCGCATCATGATGCAGCCCACCGCGATCAGCGGGGCGGTCGAGAAGCCGAACTCGTCGGCGCCGAGCAGCGCGCCGATCACCACGTCGCGCCCGGTCTTCATCTGCCCGTCGACCTCGACCGTGATGCGCGAGCGCAGGTCGTTGAGCAGCAGCGTCTGCTGGGTCTCGGCCAGGCCGATCTCCCAGGGGATGCCGGCGGCCTGGATCGAGGACTGAGGCGAGGCCCCGGTCCCGCCGTCGTGCCCGGCGATGGTGACGTGGTCGGCGTTCGCCTTGGCCACGCCTGCGGCGACGGTCCCGACCCCGACCTCGGACACCAGCTTGACCGAGACCGAGGCGGAGGGGTTGGCGCAGCGCAGGTCGTAGATCAGCTGCTTGAGGTCCTCGATCGAGTAGATGTCGTGATGCGGAGGGGGCGAGATCAGTCCCACGCCCGGCGTCGAGCTGCGGATCTTGGCGATGTAGTCGTCGACCTTGTAGCCGGGAAGCTGGCCGCCCTCCCCCGGCTTCGCCCCCTGGGCCATCTTGATCTGCAGCTGGTCGGCATTGACCAGGTAGTCGATGGTCACGCCAAAGCGACCGGAGGCGATCTGCTTGATCGCCGAGCGGCGCAGATCTCCGTTGTCGTCCGCGGTGTAACGGGCGGGATCCTCGCCGCCCTCGCCGGTGTTGGACTTGGCCCCCAGCCGGTTCATGGCGATGGCCAGCGTCTCGTGGGCCTCGCGCGATAGCGCGCCGAGACTCATCGCGCCGGTGGTGAAGCGCCGGACGATCTGCG
>JALYXK010000398.1 GCA_030947145.1 Actinomycetota bacterium | reverse complement strand
CCCCCCCCCCCCCCCCCCACCGCCCGCTCAGCTAAGCAGCCGATCGCCAAGCGCAGACCCATATGGGCCTGAACGGGTATCTCCGGCCGGGCCAGAAGCGGTCATGGTGAGCTCGAAAGTCCTCGGCGACCGCGGCGGGGCTGAGAGGATCCATCACACATGACGCGGAATTACGAGCACGCGATGAGCCGCCCAGCTTCGCGATTCTCTGGCGTCAGAAGCGCTCGACCGGATCGATCAAAGGCTGTCTCCGGCATCGGCAGAGAGGGACGCCCGGCGAGCCTGGCCAGGGCGGTTGCGGCCGGGTGGAGAGCGGTACGAACCGCTTCCTGTTGCGCGAGCCGGGAACGCAGCACCGCCGCGGCACGCTTGACCATTACGAGGTCGAAGAACGCCCCGCACCTCTTCAAGCCAACCCAGCCACTCCTTCCTCGGTTCCGGGCTGTTAGCGACGGAAACGAGCGGGTATCTATCCCCGGTCCGCGCGCTCGAGGTTGGACCGCCGGAAGGCTCAATCAACACCCAAGGAGAACTGACAATGCGCAAGGGTCCAATCCCGCTTGACACTCCCGCGGGACTCCAGGGCATCGCCCCCGCCCGTTGACGGAAGGCGAACATGGCGACGAGCATCGAGCCAGCGCGGGTAAGCGTCACCGCAGACCGCGCCGAGCGTGCGCCCGCGGGACGGCTGTGTGTCGGCTCAGAGGTGGGCCGGCTGCGCCGGGTCATCGTTCATCGACCGGGCACGGAGCTCCGGCGCCTGACCCCGGCCAACAAGACGGAGCTGTTGTTCGAGGACGTGGTGTGGGTGGAGCGTGCGGGTGAGGAGCACGACGCCTTCACCGACGCGCTCCGCGCTCGGTCCGTCGAGGTTCTCTACCTGCAGGACCTGCTCGCCCAGACGCTGGAACTGGCGGCGGCGAGAGACCGGGTGTTGACCGAGACGCTGGGCCGAGTCGCAGGGGGCCCGAGACTTGGGCCGGAGCTGGGGCGGTGGCTCACATCGCTCCCCTCCAGCGAGCTGGCGGCACATCTGGTCGGCGGCATCACGTTCGAGGAGCTCCCTTTCCGCAGCGACTCGCTCGTGGCGAGGGTGAGCCCAACGGATGCGTTCGTGCTGCCGCCGCTACCGAACCATCTGTTTACTCGAGACGCGTCGGCATGGGCCTTCACCGGCGTCTCCGTGCACACGATGGCGAAGCCGACGCGTCAGCGCGAGGCGCTGCACTACGAGCTGATCTATCGGTACCACCCGCTGTTCGTCGACGCCGAGCCCGAGATCTGGAGCGGCGACGCCGAGCGTTCCGCTCCTCTCGAGGGGGGCGACATCCTCGTGATCGGCGATTCCTGCCTGCTGGTCGGCCTGGGAGAGCGGAGCACTCCGGCCGCAGTCGAGGCGTACGCCCACCGGGCGTTCGCCGCAGGGGTCGTCGACCGGGTCATCGTGGTCGTGCTGCCGGCGATGCGGTCGGCGATGCACCTCGACACCGTCCTGACGATGGTCGACGTGGACGCATTCACCGTCTTCCCCCAGCTGCTCGATCGCCTCGAGACCTACCTTTTGACCCCCTCTGTCGACGGCGTCTGCATGAGGCGGGAGGCGGACCTGTTCGGGACAATCTCGCAGGCACTTGAGCTCTCCCGCGTCCGGGTGATTCACAGCGACGCCGATCTGGACACCGCCCGGCGTGAGCAGTGGGATGACGGAAACAATGTGCTCGCGCTGTCCCCGGGTGTGGTCGTGGCCTACGAACGCAACGCCGCCATCAATGCTCGGCTGCGAGACCACGGCGTGGAGGTCATCACGATCCCGGGATCCGAGCTCGCCCGCGGACGCGGCGGTCCCCGGTGCATGACCTGCCCGATCGAACGCGACGAGCTGTGATGGGCCGCATGGACGGCAAGCACCTACGCGGCCCGAAGACCTGACCGACTGCGATTGCTGGCGCGCCGATTTTGGGTAGCGCGAAAGTATGAGTCCAGACGAGGTGCTGATCGTGCCCTACCAGGATGGCCCTTACCTGGTTCGTGGGCCGGTAACGGTTCGCGATCAGGAAGGCCGGGAGATCAAGCTCACGCGAGATCCGGTGGCGCTCTGCCGGTGCGGCAAGTCTCGAATGCGCCCCTTCTGCGACGGCACCCACCGCCTGGTCCGGTTCACGGCACCCTCGTCACCGGAGACGCCTTGGTCTGAACCCGACGCGGTGGCTGGCGGACGCGAGACGCAGCCGGCGGTGGGCGCCCCGCTGCCGCGCCCACGTCTCTCCTCCAAAGCGGTAGCGTCGACCCACGGTTCGGCAGTCCCTGGCACGAGCCGAGCTGCGGTCGTGACTGAGGCCGGGTCCTCGGCGGCCCGTCGCGAGTTGGGCCGGGTTAAGGAGCGCCTCGGAGCTCGTCTGGAGATGGGTCCTCATTGGGTACGCGAGCACCTGGCGATGCGCTCCGCTGAACCGTTGATCGGGGCCGCGTGGCTCCTGCTTGGGGAGCGGCGGAGCGTGTCGGGTCGACACGACCCGCGGGACGTCCAGGCTCCGGCCCGTCATCTGATTAGCGGGGCCCTGGACGTTCTGTCGGCTGCCGCCTCTGAGGATGACGGGCATTTGTCTGAGCTAATCGAACAGCTCGAAGCGGTGCTTGGATTGCTTGAGTCTGGAGCGAGGTTGGCGTGAGCGCCGTCGGCACTATCAGCTCCGGAAGGCGGATTGTCCTTCCGCCGGTGCGAGGTCCCTGGACGCAGGCGCTGTACGCGTTGCTGGACTGTCCGTCGGCAGATTGTCTTGCCTCGGCTGAGCTACCCCCGGTCGAGAATGTGCTCGAGGACGATGATCTGCAAATGGCCCTCTATCTCTGTTACGAGCTGCATTACGCGACCCTAGAAGGGGTCGATGACCGGATGGAGTGGAGCCCGGTCGTGCTGATGTTCCGGGCAGCGCTCGAACGAGAATTCGAGCGCGCGCTGATGGATTTGGTCCCGGATCACCAGGCGGAGGCCGGCGGAATTGGCGATCATTTGCAACGGCTCGTGCAGGACGATGACGGGCCGCCCTTGTCGCGTTACGTCGAGACCCAGGCCAGCTTGAGCGAACTGCTGGAGCACGTGGTCCACCGCTCGGCCTATCAACTGAAGGAAGCCGATCCGCATTCATGGGCGATCGCCCGATTGACCGGCGGTCCCAAGGCGGCTCTGGTGGAGATCCAAGCCGACGAATACGGAGGCGGGAGGGCAGAGCGGATCCATGCGGTTCTGTTCGAGAACACGATGCGAGCGCTCGGTCTGAATCCGAACTACGGGGCTTACCTCGACTGGCTACCTGGGATCACCCTGGCGACGGTGAACCTGATGTCGTGGTTCGGGTTGCATCGACGCCTTCGGGGTGCCATCGTCGGCCACCTCGCGGTGTTCGAGATGACCTCCTCGGTTCCCAACCGGCGCTACGGCAACGGTCTGCGGAGACTCGGCTTTGGTCGTGAGGTGACGGACTTCTATGACGAGCACGTCGAGGCCGATGCTGTCCACGAGAGCATCGCTGCCTGGGATCTCGCCCACGGGCTAGCAGTTGCCGAGCCTGAGCTGGCCAAGGACATCCGGTTTGGAGCCAAGGCGCTGCTGGCCCTCGAAGGACGTTGGGCGGAACACCTGCTGCGATGCTGGAGCGAGCACCAGACGTCGCTGACCCGTCCGCTGGATCTCGCCGCTGCGCGTGCGCGCCACTGATTTCTCCTACGTACTCCCGGTTCGCTGGTCGGGTGGCGAGGATGAGAGCAGGCGAGCGCTCAGTGAGTATCTCGATCAGGTTGTCTGCTGGTGTGATGACGTGATCGTGGTCGACGGGTCTCCACCGGAGATCTTTGCCGCCAACGCGAGCCTGTGGAGCGGCCGCCTCCGTCATGTTGCGCCGGACCCGGCTCACCAATGCCTGATGGGAAAGGTGTCCGGAGTGCTGACCGGAATCGATCTGGCGCATCAGGAGCGGGTAGTGATGGCCGACGACGACGTTCGTTATGACCGGTCCAGCCTGACCCGAATCGTGGCCGCACTCGACCACAACGACCTCGTCCGTCCCCAGAACTACTTCGCGCCGATGCCGTGGCACGCGGTCTGGGACACATCTCGCACCCTGCTGAACCGAGCCACCGGCACGGACTTTCCGGGAACGCTCGGCCTCCGACGGTCGACTGTGCTGTCGATTGGAGGCTATAGCGGGGACGTGATGTTCGAGAACCTGGAACTGATCCGGACTGTCGAAGCTCATGGGGGGCGGGTTTTCTCGCCGCTAAATCTGTTCGTCAGGCGGCTGCCGCCTAGCTCCGCTCATTTCTGGGGTCAGCGCACCAGGCAGGCCTACGACGATTTCGCCCTCCCCGTCCGGATGAGCGTATGGCTGGGTGTCCTGCCGGCGATCGCGGCGGCCCTGCTGCGGCGTCAACCCAGGCCCGTGGCGCTGGCCGCAGCCGCCTGCATGCTGCTGGCCGAGCGGGGGCGCAGAAGATCGGGCGGGGCTGACGTGTTCCCGTGGGCGTCCTCGATCCTGGCTCCCGTTTGGGTGATCGAGCGCGGGACCTGCGCCTGGCTTGCCGCGTGGCAACGGGCACGCTTCGGCGGCGTTCGGTACGGGGACAGCACCATCCGGGTGGCCGCTCATTCCCCGCGGCATCTGCGACGCCAGGCCTCGGCCCGATTGAAAGCGAGCCTCCGATGACCGAGAACCATGATCCCCAGCTCTACAGCGAGCTCGTGGCCGAGCACTACGATCAGCTCTATCCGGACGACCCCGACACGGCTGCCGCCGTGGAGCGTTTGAGCGAGCTTGCGGGTGGCGGACCGGTCCACGAGCTCGGCATCGGTACCGGACGATTCGCGCTACCATTGGTTCACCGCGGTATCGCCGTCCACGGAACGGAGGCTTCTCCGGCGATGGTCTCGAAGCTTCGTGCCCGGCCGCGCGGCGAAGACATACCGGTGACGATCGGAGACTTCTCGCAGGTAACGCCGCCGGGAGGGCCGTTCTCTCTGGCCTTCGTCGTGTTCAACACGATATTTGCCGTCGGGAGCACCGCGGCTCAAATCGCCTGCTTTGAGAAGGTGAGCCAGCGGTTGAGTCCTGGGGGACGCTTTTTGATCGAAGCTTTCGTCGTAGATCCCCGAGACTTTCACCACGGTCGCGCGATCGAAATCCGGACGATGAGCGCCGAGCGCGTGGAACTACAGCTCGCCGAGTACGACGAGGTCGGACACAAGCTCAAACGCGTCTTTCTCAACGTCCTGGACGGAGAGACCAAGCTTCACATCGCCAACGACACCTACGCCACGCCTGGAGAGCTCGACCTCATGGCGAGGATGGCCGGTCTGGAGCTCGAGCATCGATGGTCGGACTGGAAGCTCTCGCCGTTCACCTCTCACAGCACGAGGCATGTATCGGTGTACGTGAAACCGTGATGCCTGGTCACTGGGCTCGGCTTGTCGCCCCGCGGGCGCGAAGCTCGGCCGCCAGCGCTTCGGGGTCGGCGACGGTGATGGTGAGGTCGGGATGTCGTAGGAGACCGAGGGGCTCGACGCCGGGAACGGGCTTGTGGAACGTGACCAGCAAGCCTTTGTCGCTGTTGGTGGCGAGGGCAAGCCCGCGGTCGAGACCGAGCCTGGCGGGGCCCGCCGTCTTGGTAACGGCGTACGGACCGGTGATCTCGACCTTGCTGATGTTGAGCAGACCGCTGCGGACCCGCCAGGGCCCGAAGCGAACGTCGAGCGCGTCGTCGCTGACCTCGGCCCACGCGGTGCGGGGGGTCACCCCAAACCATCGACCGAGCTGGCGGTAGATCGGCGTGAACGCGAAGTCGAATCGCTCGACGTCGTGCCGGGCCAGCGCCGACGGGGAACGCAGCGTAATGACTGTCGTACCGGGCGGCACTGTGGAGCGCATTAGCGGGACGGCGGGGCTGCCGGCTGGCAGCCCCGCTGACCGCGGTTAGGCTGACTCGTCGTAGGGCTGGCGGCTGCCGGCCTTGGCGATGCCACGGCTGACCATGTAGCCGACCGTCACGACGGTGACGTACAGCCAGACCCGATCAGCCCGGAACGGGTCGTGATTGCCGGCGTAGCCGCTGGCCTTGGTGATCGCTCCGGCGATCAGAATGCCGGCGAGCACCGCGACGTACGCGACGAACTCCGTGGTCTTGAACGCCGACTTGGTCTCCGTCGACAGACGACGACCAACTTCTGAGCGGTCTGCGGGTCCCGTACGGCCGTCGTTGCCTTGGTCGAGACCGCGGCCCGAAGGGGCGCTGGTAGCACTCATATGCAGCTCCTAGATCAGACATGGATGTAATCGGCGACCAGATCCGACACTCGCTAGCGCCAATCGCCGACGGAGCCGTCCCTACCCGACACTGCGGGAGCACACGAAAAGCCTTCAGATGCCCACCGGCTACATACCCCGATCAGGCCGGTTGCTCACATGTCAACCTGTTCGACAGGCAAGGACGTACGCATGCGTACATGCCCGTGGGAGGACTGTTTGCCCTCTTCCCGGGTCGGGTATCCCCCCTGCACCTCGCGGTTCCGCGAGGGGGGTCAAGATGAATCAACTGGGCATCCCGGGCTCGCACCTGGCTCCGGGTAACCCGAGTAGTTCATGCCCTTGACGGTGTGCTGTCCCGCGTTCCTCTCGTCACGGAGTGTCACCAGATGCGATTTGCTTTGTACGGACTCTTGATTGCTGCGGCGATCTTTGTGGTTTCGGGCGGTCATGTGCTGTTCCTCCCGTTGCTCTTCCTGCTGCCTCTCGGCGGCCTATTTGGCCATCGCCGCCGCACCCGGCGCTACTAGCCCGATGAGACGCTTTGCGATCCTCATTGCGCTGCTGGCGGGCCTTCTCGCGCCGGTCGTTGCGCGGCAGAGCTCCAGTCCGGCCCGGAGCGCGGCAGCGTCGAGCGCCCCTCAGCTGCTCGCTTTCCGGGGGGGACACTTCGGCGGCTTTCACCTAGGCGGAGGCGGCTTCGGCCGGCGGGGCGTCGGGTCCCGGGGCATCGGGCGAAGCGGCTCCTCCCGCGCCCTGCTGCACCGGATCGCTCGCGCCCTGGCGTTCGCCTACCTCCTGCACCTGTTCTTCAGCCACGGTGGCCTCAGCATCCTCTTGTGGCTGCTGATCATCGGCCTCGTCGTGCACTTCGCTCGCCGACGCCGCCGCCGCCGCACTCGAGACCAGTATTCCTACTGATGCCGTTCCACTGCAAACCGTTCGGCCCGGTACAGGCGCTCGCCGGCCTTGAAGCCTGGAGGGCGGACAACCGCTGGTGGCGATCTCGACCAGGGATCGGCGCGATCCTGCGCGAGCGCTACGGCCGCGGCCGCTGAAAGCCAAGACCTACGCGCTCTACGCCTAGCTCGACTTCTTGCCGCCTTTGCGGCCGGCGGCGGCCTTCTGGGCGCGGTTGCCACCGCTACCGCTTCCGCTGCTCTTGCTGCTCTGGCTGCTCTGGCTGCTGCCCTGGCCGCGGCCGGATTGCTTGCCGCCCTTACTCGAGGCGTCGGGCGTGTTCGCGATCGCCGCGGCCCGGCTCTTGCTCATACCCTTCTTGCGCAAGCCTTCGTACTGC